>NZ_JBSFUO010000022.1:0-97365 GCF_053591835.1 Streptomyces sp. NPDC002911
CACGGTCCTCGACCCGAAGGATCTCGGTGACACGAAGACGCTCGGGCGTCGCGGCCGACTGTTTGCGCCGTATCGTGGAGTACGGCCCACACTCCCCCTCCGCATGCAGAAAGGCGCCCAGCGATGGTGCAGATCAAGACCCCCGAGCAGATCGCGAAGATGCGCGAGGCGGGCCTGGTGGTCGCTGCCGTTCACGCCGCCACGCGCGAGGTCGCCGTCCCCGGCGCCACCACGAAGGACCTGGACGAGGCCGCGCGCAAGGTGATCGCCGATCACGGCGCGAAGTCGAACTTCCTGGGCTACGGCGGGTTCCCCGCAACGATCTGCACCTCGGTCAACGAGGTCGTGGTGCACGGCATCCCCGACGAGAAGACCGTCCTCAAGGACGGCGACATCATCTCGATCGACGCCGGCGCGATCGTCGACGGCTGGCACGGCGACGCCGCGTACACCGCTTTCGTGGGCACCGGTCATGCACCGGAGCTCGTCGAGCTGTCCCGGGTGACCGAGGAGTCCATGTGGGCCGGGATCGCCGCGATGAAGGTGAACAACCGGCTCGTCGACATCTCGAAGGCCATCGAGTCCTACATCCGCCGCCAGCCCCGCCCCGCGACCGGCAAGTACGGGATCATCGAGGACTACGGCGGCCACGGCATCGGCACCGAGATGCACATGGACCCGCACCTGCTGAACTACGTCTCCCGTAAGCGCGGCAAGGGCGTCAAGCTGGTCCCCGGCGTCTGCCTGGCGATCGAGCCGATGGTCTCGCTGGGCACGGCGCAGACGAAGGTCCTCTCCGACGAGTGGACCGTCCTCACGACCGACGGCAGCTGGTCCTCGCACTGGGAGCACTCGATCGCCCTCACGGAGCAGGGACCGCTGGTTCTGACCGCCCCGGACTGCGGGCGGGCCAAGCTCGCCCAGTACGGTGTCGAGGCGGCGCCGGACCCGCTGGGCTGAGGCTCGCCAGGACTGCCCGGCTGATCTGTGTCTAAGGATCAGGGGAAGTGGGCAAACTTGACGGATTCGTCTTTTGGAGTCCGCTGACGTAGACTGACTCGTCGGCTCTCGTGCATCCGTGTGTCTTCATGCGGAGGTGTGACAGTCGATCAAGGTAGCCGATTCGAAGGGCGAAGCGTGGCCAAGAAGCAAGGTGCCATCGAAATTGAGGGCACCGTGATCGAGTCCCTCCCGAACGCCATGTTCAAGGTGGAACTCCAGAACGGTCACAAGGTCCTCGCGCACATCAGCGGCAAGATGCGGATGCACTACATCCGTATCCTCCCGGATGACCGGGTCGTGGTGGAGCTGTCTCCGTACGACCTGACGCGTGGCCGGATCGTCTACCGGTACAAGTAGATCTTGCCGCCATCCCGCTTCGGCGTGATGAGGGCACTGACCCGGAGAACCTGACATCCCATGAAGGTCAAGCCGAGCGTCAAGAAGATCTGCGACAAGTGCAAGGTGATCCGCCGTCACGGCCGGGTCATGGTCATCTGCGACAACCTGCGCCACAAGCAGCGCCAGGGCTGACGCACGACCACCTGCATCTCGCAGTTCTTCGCGCGACGCACGTAAACGTACATACGCAGAACCCGTCCAAGCTTCGGCTGACGACACCTCCGGCGGGGGCCGGGGACCTGGGCGTACCACTCCTTCCCATGCGGGAGGGGTCTGCGTTCGGGAGCGGCACTGCGGAAGACCCCCGAAATAACAACTGGAGCCATTGAATGGCACGCGTTTCAGGTGTTGACATCCCGCGCGAAAAGCGCGTGGAGGTTGCCCTCACCTACGTCTTCGGCATCGGGCGTACCCGGTCCAAGGAGATCCTCGCCACCACCGGCGTGAACCCCAACACCCGCGTTCGTGACCTGGCCGAAGAGGACCTGGTCAAGATCCGCGAGTACGTGGATGCCAACCTCCGCACCGAGGGTGACCTTCGCCGCGAGATCCAGGGCGACATCCGCCGCAAGATCGAGATCGGCTGCTACCAGGGTATCCGGCACCGTCGCGGTCTGCCGGTCCACGGTCAGCGCACCAGCACCAACGCGCGTACCCGCAAGGGCCCGCGTCGCGCCATCGCCGGTAAGAAGAAGCCGGGCAAGAAGTAGTCCTCAGCGGACGTACTGCGGGTGTCCGGGCCACCGGACGTTCGCGGAAACCAGCGGTCTTCGCTGTAGGACCGATCACCTCCCCTCTCCATCTGGAGTCAAGACATGCCCCCCAAGGGTCGTCAGGGCGCAGCCAAGAAGGTGCGTCGCAAGGAAAAGAAGAACGTCGCTCATGGGCACGCCCACATCAAGAGCACGTTCAACAACACCATCGTCTCGATCACGGACCCCTCGGGCAACGTGATCTCCTGGGCCTCCGCCGGCCACGTCGGCTTCAAGGGCTCGCGCAAGTCCACCCCCTTCGCCGCGCAGATGGCCGCCGAGTCGGCCGCCCGCCGCGCGCAGGAGCACGGCATGCGCAAGGTTGACGTCTTCGTGAAGGGTCCGGGCTCCGGCCGCGAGACCGCGATCCGTTCCCTCCAGGCCACGGGCCTCGAGGTCGGTTCGATCCAGGACGTCACCCCGACGCCGCACAACGGCTGCCGTCCGCCGAAGCGTCGCCGCGTCTGATCCGCTACGGCCGGTGACGGTCGTGCGTCAGTAGCGTGGATCCGGGCGGTATATCCCTTCGGGGGTGTACCGCCCGTATCCTTGTCTCATCTGTCGGGCATCAAATAGCGGGTGCCCACGACTGAAGGATCACAACATGCTTATCGCTCAGCGTCCGTCGCTGACCGAAGAGGTCGTCGACGAGTTCCGCTCCCGGTTCGTGATCGAGCCGCTGGAGCCGGGCTTCGGTTACACCCTCGGTAACTCCCTGCGTCGTACCCTCCTCTCCTCGATCCCCGGTGCCGCTGTCACCAGCATCCGGATCGACGGTGTCCTGCACGAGTTCACCACCGTGCCGGGTGTCAAGGAGGACGTGACCGACCTCATCCTCAACATCAAGCAGCTGGTCGTCTCCTCGGAGCACGACGAGCCGGTCGTGATGTACCTGCGCAAGCAGGGCCCCGGCCTGGTCACCGCTGCTGACATCGCCCCGCCGGCCGGTGTCGAGGTCCACAACCCGGACCTCGTCCTGGCCACGCTGAACGGCAAGGGCAAGCTGGAGATGGAGCTGACCGTCGAGCGCGGTCGCGGCTACGTCTCCGCCGTCCAGAACAAGCAGGTGGGCCAGGAGATCGGCCGGATCCCGGTCGACTCGATCTACTCGCCGGTGCTCAAGGTCACGTACAAGGTCGAGGCGACCCGTGTCGAGCAGCGCACCGACTTCGACAAGCTGATCGTCGACGTCGAGACCAAGCAGGCCATGCGTCCCCGTGACGCCATGGCGTCGGCCGGAAAGACCCTGGTCGAGCTGTTCGGTCTGGCGCGCGAGCTCAACATCGACGCCGAGGGCATCGACATGGGCCCGTCCCCGACGGACGCCGCGCTCGCCGCCGATCTGGCGCTGCCGATCGAGGAGCTCGAGCTCACGGTCCGTTCGTACAACTGCCTCAAGCGCGAGGGCATCCACTCGGTGGGCGAGCTCGTGGCCCGCTCCGAGGCGGACCTGCTCGACATCCGCAACTTCGGTGCGAAGTCGATCGACGAGGTCAAGGCGAAGCTGAACGGCATGGGCCTGGCGCTCAAGGACAGCCCGCCCGGATTCGACCCGACGGCCGCGGCGGACGCGTTCGGCGCGGACGACGACGCGGACGCCGGTTTCGTGGAGACCGAGCAGTACTGAGTCGCCTCCGGCTGGGGATGCCCGGTGTTCCGGGTGTCTCCAGCCGGCTGAGGGCCATGTCCTCAAACGCCGGACAGGCTTGATCTTGGGCTGATGCCCTGGTTCGGGCCGGGATCGGCGAAGGCGCCAGCAAGGACTTCCGCGGGGCGTCCGCCTCGCGGGAACTGACACCGGTACCTGATACGGCCGGTGCAGCACACAAGGAGAGAAACCATGCCTCAGCCCGCCAAGGGTGCCCGTCTGGGCGGCAGCGCTGCGCACGAGAAGCTTCTTCTCATCAACCTCGCGAAGTCGCTGTTCGAGCACGGCCGCATCACCACGACCGAGGCCAAGGCCCGTCGCCTTCGTCCGGTCGCCGAGCGTTTCATCACCAAGGCGAAGAAGGGCGACATCCACAACCGTCGCCTGGTGCTGCAGTCGATCACGGACAAGAGCATCGTGCACACGCTCTTCACCGAGATCGCCCCGCGGTACGAGAACCGCCCTGGTGGTTACACCCGCATCACCAAGATCGGCAACCGTCGTGGCGACAACGCCCCGATGGCCGTCATCGAGCTGGTCGAGGCGCTGACCGTGGCGCAGGCCGCCACCGGTGAGGCCGAGGCCGCGACGAAGCGCGCGGTCAAGGAAGACGCCCTCAAGAAGGACGAGGCTCCGGCCGAGACCGTCGAGGACGCCAAGCCGGCTGACGCCGCCGCTGAGGAGTCCAAGGACGCCTGAGCGTTCTGAGACCCAGGTACGGGCCCGCATCACCCTTCGGGGCGGTGCGGGCCCGTCCGGTTTTGAGAGGATCTGCGGGTGAGTGACGAGGCAGAGCCCGGATTCGTACGGGTACGGCTGGACCTTTCCTATGACGGCAGGGATTTCTCCGGCTGGGCGAAGCAGACCAGCAGGCGCACCGTGCAGGGCGAGATCGAGGACGCGTTGCGTACCGTGACGCGGTCGGCGGTGACCTACGACCTGACGGTCGCCGGGCGCACCGACGCGGGGGTGCACGCGCGCGGGCAGGTGGCACATGTCGACCTGCCGGCCGAGGTGTGGGCCGAGCACGAGGAGAAACTGCTGCGGCGGATGGCGGGGCGGCTCCCGCTGGACGTACGGATCTGGCGGGCGGCCGAGGCCCCGGCGGGGTTCAACGCGCGGTTCTCCGCGCTGTGGCGGCGTTACACGTACCGGGTGGGGGACCGGCCGGGCGGAGTGGACCCGCTGACCCGGGGCCATGTGCTGTGGCACGACCGGCCGTTGGACCTCGCCGCGATGAACGAGGCGGCCGCCTTGATGGTGGGGGAGCACGACTTCGCCGCGTACTGCAAGAAGCGTGAGGGCGCCACGACCATCCGGACGCTGCAGAAGCTCCACTGGGCGCGGGACTCGGAGTCCGGTGTGCTGGCGGCGACCGTGCAGGCGGACGCGTTCTGCCACAACATGGTGCGGGCGCTGATCGGCGCGGCGCTGTTCGTGGGGGACGGGCGCCGGCCGGCCGGGTGGCCCGCCGAGGTGCTGGCGGCGAAGGTGCGGGACCCGGGGGTGCACGTGGTGCGGCCGCACGGGCTGACCCTGGAGGAAGTGGCCTATCCGGCCGACGCGTTGCTGGCGGCCAGGGCCGTGGAGGCCCGGAACGTCAGGACGTTGCCGGGGGCGGGCTGCTGCTGACCGGCCTGCGGCGCATCGCGCGGGCCAGCCGCGCCGCGCAGTAGAGGGCGACGGCGCTGGACACGGCGGAACGGAACCAGCCGATGTCCGGGGCCCACCAGGCGTAGACGGCCGCGGCGGTGAAGACCAGCAAGCCCAGGGTGCTCAGGACCCACCAGCCGACGGGGTGGGGCTCGGCCGGGGGAGGGGCCTCGGGATGGACCCCGTCCTTCGACGTCATGGTGTCCCTCATGCCCGCGAGGAACCCCCGCCGGGCCAGAACCCGCGCACCCGGGAGCCCCGCGAGGATCTCCTGCTCGCCGCCGTACCCCGCGGGCAGCGGCGGGAGGCCCAGGGCGGCGACGAGGTCGCCCTGGTGGCGGGCGGGGTCGCCGGTGGCCCGCAGGATGTGGGCCAGGGGGCGCGGGTCGGTCAGCCCGTAGACACGGGCGAGCGCGACGGCCGCCGCGCCCGCCTCGACGTGGTCGGCGGCGGGGGCGGCGGTCTCCCAGGCGTGGTCCGTCACCTTCTTGCCCCGGTGGAGGAGGGTGAAGCTGCTGCGTTCCGGGGTGCGGTGCAGGACCAGGGCGGGCCAGTCCTCGGCTGTGGTGAAGTTGTCGGCCGCCGAGGTGAGCGGGTCCTCGGGGAGCAGGGCCGCGCGTGTGCCGCGTACCAGGTCCGGGACGATCTCGACGTACGTGTGATGGCTGCCGGCCGGGGCCGTCCGCAGGCTGTGGCCGCAGATCAGGGCGGCCTGGGCCACCTCGGTGGGGCCGGTGGAGGCGATGGCGACCGACCGCGGTGCCAGCTCGCGCTCCCAGTCGGGTGCGTCGGAGACCGGGGGCTCGGGCGGCCGGCGGAAGAAGGGGATCTTCATCGCCATCTCGACGCGGGTGTCGGAGCGGGCCTCCAGGAATTCCGCGCGGGCGTCGCCGAAATAGGTCCACGGGAAGGTGGTGGCGTGCACGCCGATGCTGCGGAAGGCGGAGAGGGCCTCCTCGTAGCGGTTCATCGACCACAGGACGAGGGCCAGGTGGTTACGGAAGCCGGCGGCCTCCCGGTCGCCGGGGGCGTAGCTGTCCGACAGGGCCTGCGCGCGGGTCACCGCCGCTTCGACGCGTGGGGCGTACGGGTCGGGGTCGGGAGTCTCCTCGTCGGCGATCAGGTATTCCACGACCGCCTGGAGCGGGAGCGCGTGGAGCCGTGAGCCGGGAGGCGCCTGGTCGGCCGCGCGCTCGGCGAAGGCGAACATCTCCTCGTGCGAGCCGTACCACTTGTCGCAGAGGTACTGGAGCGCCTGGACGTGGCAGCCCTCGTGGTGCGGGTCGCGGGCGTTCGCCTCGGCCAGACGGGTGTCGAAGACATCGCGCGGGGCCTGGATGCCCCGGGCCTGCGTCAGCGCGATGCGCCACGGGACCGGGTCGTAGGGGTTGAGCTCGGCGGCGGCGGACATCACCGGCACCGCGTCCCGCAGCACCGCGTGGAACGCCCGGAACTGGTCTGCCTCGACGTTCTTGGCCCGGGCCCCGGTCCGTATCTGCCAGGCCTCGCAGATGTACTGGTCGGCCTTGACCAGTACGGCGTCGGGGCTTTCCGGGGACTCCTCCAGCCAGCTGTCCAGCCAGCCGGGGTGATGCAGCGAGGCTCGTGCGAGGCGGGAGACGCAGGTGTCCCTGCGCTCCCACTGGGCGTGCTCGCGGGTGGCGGCGAGCAGTTCGGCGGCCGGGGCGTGGTCACCCGACGCCGCGGCGGCCAGGGCCTCCCGCAGCGACGGGTCCGGTGCGTCGAGGACCACGGCGTCGTCCGGCGGCAGGCCGGCACCTGCCGCACCACTGTGGCGCAGGACGCGCGGGATGGTGAAGAGGGTGGTCAGACGCACGGCGGCGGGTCCTCGGTCGCGGGGAGGGACGGGGCTGGTGCGTGGGGGGATGTGCGGACGGTCAGACGACTGGAGCGCCTGCGGCCGCCGAGGCCTGGACCTCGCCGCGGTGGTGGATCTGACGGAAGGTGAAGTCGGTCAGGTCGTCACCGACCGCGTACACGTCCTTGGCCGCCGTGGTGACATTCTTCCCGCTGGTGTAGCCGCCGACCGTGAAGTAGGCGTACCGGCCGTAGAAGTTGGAGGTGCGCCGGCAGACGGATCCGCCGCGGCAGAAGGTGGGGACTCCTGAGCCGCTGAGGGAGGCGACGCCGCCGGACGCCTGCTCGGCCGCCTTCCTGGCCTCGGCCTCGGTGCCGAAGACGGCGAGCCCGATGGTGACCGCGATGCCGTCCTTGCTGTACGTCGCACGGATGACCTGGTCGCAGCCGTTGCTGTCGAGGATCGAGCCGAGGGCGCCCTGGGTCGTCGTGGCGCAGTTCGCCGTACGGGCGGTGGCGCCCTTGGCGTAGACGCGGTCGCCCATGGTCGCCTTCCTGCCGGGGAAGAAGGCGTCGACGGTGACCGGGGCCTTGTCCCTCTTCTCGTCGGCCAGGTAGTCCTTCGGGTCCGGCGGGGGCGGCGGAGCCACCGAGGAGAAGGAGGGGTCGGGTGCGGAGCTCTCCGAGGGCAGGTCGGCGGGGGCCGGCAGCTCGCTCGCGTTCTTGTCCGACCGGGAGGCGCCGCCGTCTCCGCTGGTCGTGATGACGGCTGTGGCCACGATCGCGGCCACGGCGGCGGTGGCCAGCGCGCCGCCGCCGATCATCAGCCACTTCCTGCGCCGGCCGCGTGCGGCGGACGCCTCCGCCAGTGCCGCCCAGTCCGGAGTCCGGCTCTCTCCCGGCCCCCAGGAGGGCCCCCCTTGCCCAAAGCTCATGCGGCGAATCCTAGACCGACCGTAATCCGGTTGGGTCAATGGTTCGTCTGCCGTGACAATGCTGTGCATGGGACATCTTGAAGCGGGCCATCTGGAGTACTACCTACCGGACGGACGGGTGCTTCTCGGCGACGCTTCGTTCCGGGTGGCCGACGGCGCGGTCGTCGCCCTCGTCGGCGCGAACGGGGCGGGCAAGACGACCCTCCTGAGGCTGCTCGCCGGGGAGCTCCAGCCGCACGGCGGCTCGGTCTCGGTGAGCGGCGGTCTCGGTGTGATGGCCCAGTTCGTGGGTTCCGTACGGGACGAGCGGACCGTCCGTGACCTGCTGGTCTCCGTGGCGCAGCCCCGTATCAGGGAGGCGGCGGAGGCCGTCGACGCGGCGGAGGAACGCATCCTCACCGCAGACGACGAGGCCGCGCAGATGGCGTACGCGCAGGCGCTGAGCGACTGGGCGGAGGCGCGGGGGTACGAGGCCGAGACGCTGTGGGACATGTGCACGATGGCCGCATTGGGCGTCCCGTACGAGAAGGCACAGTGGCGCGAGGTGCGCACGCTCAGCGGGGGCGAGCAGAAGCGGCTGGTCCTGGAGGCCCTGCTGAGGGGCCCGGACGAGGTGCTGCTGCTGGACGAGCCGGACAACTATCTGGACGTGCCCGGCAAGCGGTGGCTGGAGGAGAGGCTCAAGGAGACCCGTAAGACGGTGCTCTTCGTCTCCCACGACCGGGAGCTGCTCTCGCGGGCCGCCGAGAAGATCGTGAGTGTGGAGCCCAGCCCGGCCGGTTCGGACGTCTGGGTGCACGGCGGCGGGTTCGACACGTTCCACGAGGCCCGCAAGGAGCGCTTCGCGCGCTTCGAGGAGCTCCTGCGGCGCTGGGAGGAGGAGCGCGCCCGGCTGAAGGCGCTGGTCCTGCGGATGCGGCAGCAGGCGGCGAACAGCCCCGACATGGCGAACCGCTACCACGCGATGCAGACCCGCTTCAAGAAGTTCGAGGACGCCGGCCCGCCGCCCGAGCCGCCCCGTGAGCAGGACATCAGGATGCGGCTGCGCGGCGGGCGGACCGGGGTGCGGGCCGTGACGTGCACCGGCCTGGAGCTGACCGGCCTGATGAAGCCGTTCGACCTGGAGATCTACTACGGCGAGCGGGTCGCCGTGCTCGGTTCCAACGGGTCGGGGAAGTCTCACTTCCTGCGCCTGCTGGCGGGGGAGCCGGTGACGCACTCCGGTGAGTGGAAGCTCGGGGCACGGGTCGTGCCCGGTCACTTCGCGCAGACGCACGCCCATCCGGAGCTGCTCGGCAAGACGCTCGTCGAGATCCTGTGGACGGAGCACGCCAAGGACCGCGGCGGCGCGATGTCGGTGCTGCGGCGCTACGAGCTGGAGCGCCAGGGCGACCAGGCCTTCGAGAGGCTGTCCGGCGGCCAGCAGGCGCGCTTCCAGATCCTGCTCCTGGAACTGGCCGGCACGACCGCGCTCCTGCTGGACGAGCCGACGGACAACCTGGACCTGGAGTCGGCCGAGGCCCTGCAGGACGGACTCGAGGTGTACGACGGGACGGTCATGGCCGTCACCCACGACCGCTGGTTCGCGAAGTCCTTCGACCGGTATCTGGTCTTCGGCTCGGACGGGGTCGTGCGGGAGTCCACGGAGCCGGTCTGGGACGAGCGCAGGGTGGAGCGACAGCGGTAGGGCCGGCGCGTTTTGACCCGTCCGGGGCGGGGCGGGTAGTGTCGGCCGTTGTTATACGTATTGGTTTCGTCGTTCTCACGCGAGGGGCCCTTACGTAGGTTCTCTGGAGCAGTTACCAGTGGCTCGCATACGGGCAGCGTTCCCGGCATTGTGAAGCCCAGCTGCATGATCGCTTCAGAGGTGCCATGTGTCTGGACCTCATCCACTGAAGAAGCGAAGGCTACGAAGTGCGTACGTACAGCCCCAAGCCCGGCGATGTCACTCGCCAGTGGCACATCATCGACGCCGAGGACATCGTTCTCGGCCGTCTGGCCACCACGGCTGCGAACCTCCTCCGAGGCAAGCACAAGGCGATCTACGCCCCCCACATGGACATGGGCGACTTCGTCATCATCATCAACGCCGAGAAGGTTCACCTCTCCGGCAACAAGAAGACCCAGAAGATGGCGTACCGCCACTCCGGGTTCCCGGGCGGTCTGCGCTCCGTGCGCTACGACGAGCTGCTCTCGAAGAACCCCGAGAAGGCTGTCGAGAAGGCCATCAAGGGCATGATCCCCAAGAACACTCTGGGTCGCCAGATGATCTCGAAGCTCAAGGTCTACGCGGGCGACCAGCACCCGCACGCTGCGCAGCAGCCGGTCCCGTTCGAGATCACCCAGGTCGCGCAGTAGTTCCGGCCTCCCCCTAAGACGTACAGAAAGATCTGAGGAGAATCGTGGCCGAGACCACTGCAGAGACGCCCGTCGAGGGCACCGAGGTCACCGAGGGCGAAGAGACCTTCGCCGAGGTGACCACCTTCGAGTCGGAGGTGCCCGTCGAGGGCGAGTACACCTCCGAGTCGCTCGCGGGCCGCTTCGGCGACCCGCAGCCGGCGGCCGGCCTGGGCCGTCGCAAGAACGCCATCGCCCGCGTCCGGATCGTTCCGGGCACCGGCAAGTGGAAGATCAACGGTCGCACTCTTGAGGACTACTTCCCCAACAAGGTGCACCAGCAGGAAGTCAACGAGCCCTTCAAGGTGCTCGAGCTCGACGGCCGCTACGACGTCATCGCCCGCATCTCGGGTGGCGGCGTCTCCGGTCAGGCCGGTGCCCTGCGCCTCGGCGTGGCCCGCGCGCTGAACGAGGCGGACGTGGACAACAACCGCGCCGCGCTGAAGAAGGCCGGCTTCCTCTCCCGCGACGACCGTGCGGTCGAGCGCAAGAAGGCCGGTCTCAAGAAGGCCCGTAAGGCCCCGCAGTACAGCAAGCGCTAAATCGCCTGCTCGTCTGCTTCACACGTTCGCCCCGGCGGCACACCTCGTGCTGCTGGGGCGTTCGTTTATCAGCCCTCGCGGGCGTATAACGGCTTAAGACGTTTGCACTTTTATAGGGCTGGTGGCGCTCGGCGCGCCTTTTCTCGCTGCGCCTCGCCTTGCCCTGTTTTGCTTGCTTTGGTTTTGTGGTTTCGGAGCACCTTCGGAGGACACCAGTGGGACGACTCTTCGGCACGGACGGCGTGCGCGGTGTCGCCAACGCGGACCTGACAGCCGAGCTCGCGCTCGGCCTGTCGGTCGCGGCGGCGCACGTACTGGCCGAGGCGGGCACCTTCGAGGGGCATAGGGCGACCGCTCTGGTGGGCCGCGACCCGCGCGCATCCGGAGAGTTCCTGGAGGCCGCCGTCGTGGCGGGTCTGGCCAGCGCCGGCGTGGACGTCCTGCGCGTCGGCGTGCTGCCCACCCCCGCCGTGGCGTATCTCACCGGCGTGCTCGGCGCGGACATCGGTGTCATGCTGTCGGCCAGCCACAACGCCATGCCGGACAACGGCATCAAATTCTTCGCCCGTGGCGGCCACAAGCTCGCCGACGAGCTGGAGGACCGCATCGAGACGGTCTACGAGCAGCACCGCACCGGCGAGCCGTGGGCACGACCGACCGGCGCCGGAGTGGGCCGGGTCACCGACTACGCCGAGGGCTTCGACCGCTACGTCGCCCACCTCATCGGTGTCCTCCCGAACCGGCTCGACGGGCTGAAGGTCGTCCTCGACGAGGCACACGGCGCCGCCGCCCGTGTCTCCCCCGAGGCGTTCGCCCGTGCCGGGGCCGAGATCATCACCATCGGCGCCGAACCGGACGGCCTCAACATCAACGACGGCTGCGGCTCCACCCACCTGGAGCTGCTGCGTGCCGCCGTCGTCGAGCACGGCGCCGACCTCGGCATCGCGCACGACGGTGACGCTGACCGCTGCCTGGCCGTGGACGGAAACGGCGAGGAGGTCGACGGCGACCAGATCCTGGCCGTGCTCGCCCTGGCCATGCGCGAGGCCGGCCACCTGCGCAAGGACACCGTCGTCGGCACGGTCATGTCGAACCTCGGCTTCAAGATGGCGATGGAGCGGGAGGGCATCCAGCTCGTCCAGACAGCCGTCGGCGACCGGTACGTCCTGGAGTCGATGAAGGCCGAGGGCTTCGCGCTGGGCGGCGAGCAGTCCGGCCATGTCATCGTCCTGGACCACGCCACGACGGGTGACGGCACCCTGACCGGGCTGATGCTCGCGGCCCGGGTCGCCGCCACCGGACGTACGCTCGCCGACCTGGCGGGTGTCATGCAGCGCCTCCCGCAGATCCTCGTCAACGTGCCGGACGTCGACAAGTCCCGCGTGGACACCTCGCCCGAGGTCGCAGCCGCGGTGTCCCAGGCCGAGCGGGAGCTGGGCGACACCGGGCGCGTACTCCTGCGCAAGTCGGGCACCGAGCCGCTCGTACGGGTCATGGTCGAGGCCGCCGACCTGGAGCAGGCCCGCGCTGTGGCAGGGCAGCTCGCCGACGTGGTGAAGTCCGCGCTCGGCTGACACGCCGTCGATCGGACGAACGGCCCCGGCTTCACGGCCGGGGCCGTTCCGCGTCCGGAGTCAAAGTGCGGTGTTCGTGCTCCAGCGCCCGGATGATGCGGGTCAGGTCGGCCGGGGCGGCGGCGAGGCGGACCGGCTCGCCCGCGTCGTCGAGTTCGGCGATGTGCCAGCTGCGGTGGACGGTGTCGCCGTCGCCGCCCCTGGCACGTCGTATCCGCGTGACGGTGAGCCGCTCCACCGGGATCGGCCTCGCCGCGAACCGGCCCGGGCCGGAGTGGGGTGTCACCGCGGGCGGACCGCTTCCCAGGACGATGTGCGTGCCGAAGTCGTGCGGGTTGTAGTCGGTGTGCTCCAGGAAGCGGGCGGCCAGGAACCTCTCCGTCTCCTCCTCGAAGGCTCCGGCGTCTCCGGCGTCCTCAGGTGTGCGGATGCGGGTGGCGTGCCAGGCCCAGGCGAACATGCCCAGGGTGGCCACCGTGCCCGAGGCCGCCCACGCGAGGGGCACGGCGGAGCCGAGCGGGTCCGTGGGGTGGAGGTAGCAGAGGGGCAGCAGCCACAGGGCCGTACCGAAGAGCGCACCCGCGAACGGCAGGGCCGAGGGCAGGACCTCGTCGTCCGGCAGCCCGCGCCCGCGACGGCGCAGCAGCATCCGGGCACCGGGGTAGCCCGCGGCGAGGGCACACCCGGCCGCGATGACGGCCACGTCTCCGGCGCCGGCGAAGTGCTCGCGCCAGGTGTGGTGTTCGCCGGCGACCACCCTCACCTCGCCGCGCCAGAGGGTCAGTTCGACCTCGTCACCGGGGTGGAATTCGCGGGCGCCCTCCCGCGAGACGGTGAGCCGGTTCAGCGGCCTGTCGTCGGCGAAGTACAGCCAACTGCTCTGCTTGCCCAGGCCGATTTCCGTCCGTTCGACCACCGCGACCTGGGTGCTCAGGCAATCACCACGCTCCGCGGCGGTCGTGCCGGCGGTGCAGGGGACCGCCGACATCCAGGCCTGTTTCTGCGACGCGGTGACCGGAACGAACCACGCGGCCAGGCCCGCGCCCGCGAGCAGCAGTACGCAGAGGAGCTTCGCCACGGTCGAGCCGCGCCCGGCGGTGCGCTGGGAGAGGACGGGCACGTGGTCCGACTCCGGAGCCCCGTGGCGGCGGTGCAGCGCACGGAGCGCGACCAGCTGTGCGTCGAACTCCGGCCGGTCGGCGAAGGATCCGCTGAGCGGCAGGGGCAGCCAGCGGGTACGTCCGTCGCGCAGCAGCACGCCGACGCGGTGGATGTCCTGGTTACGCCCGGACTGGAGGTGGACGCGCAGGTCGGCGATGTCGCTCCACGGCATGTTCCGGCGGCGCAGCAGTGTCCGGGAGCGCAGACCGTCGGCGTCCGCGATCACCTGGACGGTGGCCGCGTACAGGAAGACGAGGCCCAGCAGCGCGAGCAGCAGGCCCCCGGCCACCCATACGTCGAGGAGGGTGCCCCGGTACATCGCGCGCACGGCGGCTGCCACGGCCCCGGCCGTCCCGAGCGCGACGAGGCACCACAGGGCGCGTCGTCCGAGGGGGCGGCAGATCACGTGCTGGGCTTCGTTCATGGTCGGCATCGTGTCATCGGCGGGGCCCTAGCCGCCTGTGCGGTGTCCGGCAGTTCCGGGCCCGCGACACTGCCGGTCCATCACCCCTGGGCCGGGGCCGTGCCGCGCTTCCTGCTCCACAGCGCCTTCTGGACCAGCAGCGTCAGCGTGCCGGCGAGGACGATGCCCGCCAGGTTGGCCAGCAGCTGCCCCGAGGACCCCCAGGTCTGCTGGAGGTCCTGGTAGCTGAAGGCGACGGCGGCGTTGGCGGCCGCGGGCACCGTGGTCACCGAGATGGCCACGCCGATCAGCGCCCCGGACTTCGCCGACGTCAGCGAGAGTGTCCCCGCGATGCCAGCGAGCAGCGCGACCACGAAGGACATCCAGTCCGGGTGCCAGATGAACCCGGTGTTGGGCCTCTCCGCCTTGACCATGTCCTCGGTGAACAGCCCGAAGACGTCCATCAGCCAGGCGAAGCCGGCGGTGAGCACCATCGCCACCGCGAAGCCGCCGACCAGCGCCCAGAGCGACCGGGCCACCAGCTGGGGGGCGCGCTGCACCACCGCCGTGGAGATCCCGGCCAGCGGGCCGAACTCCGGGCCCACCGCCATCGCGCCCACGATCAGGACCGCGTTGTCCAGCATCACACCGCACGCGGCCAGCATCGTCGCGAGGGCGAGGAACGCCACATAGGTGACGCTGAACGTCGACTCCTCATGGGTCACCTCGCTCAGCTCTTCCCAGAGCACCGCGTCCGAGCCCTCGCCCGGCGCCGCGTGCTCGGCCTCGTCGGCGCGCCTGGACAGGGTGAGGTCCATGTTCTCGACGGTGATGGAGCCGCAGTCGTCGATCTCCAGCTTCCGCAGTCCGCCGATGAGTTCGTCAGCGGCTTCCCGTGCGACATCGCACAGCACCACATCGCCCGCCGGGTTCCGAGCGGCACCGGAGAGCAACGCGACATGGGCGGTGCCCACGGTCCGGTCGATCAGCCCGAGCACCTCCTCGGTGCGGTCGGCGGGCACGAGGAGGCGCAGATGCAGCACGGTGCACCCTTTCAGGACGAGTCAGAGCTTGCGCAGCGACAGGCGCTGGACCTTGTGGTCCGGCCCTTTGCGGAGCACCAGAGTGGCACGGCCGCGCGTCGGCGCCACGTTCTCGAGGAGATTGGGCTTGTTGATGGTCCGCCACATGGTGCGCGCGTAGTCGAGCGCCTCCGCCTCGGAGACCTGCGTGTACGTGCGGAAGTACGAGAACGGGTTCTGGAACGCCGTCTCGCGCAGCCTGCGGAAGCGGTGGAGGTACCAGTTCTCGATGTCCTCGGCGCGCGCGTCGACGTACACGCTGAAGTCGAAGTAGTCCGCCAGCCCGACCCTGGTCCGGCCGTCCTTGCCGGGCAGCGCGGGCTGCAGCACGTTCAGCCCCTCGACGATCAGGATGTCGGGGCGGCGTACGGTCAGCCGCTCGCCCGGCACGATGTCGTAGATCAGGTGCGAGTAGACGGGAGCCGTCACCTCGTCCTTGCCGGCCTTGATGTCGGCGACGAACCGGGTCAGCGCCCGCCGGTCGTACGACTCGGGGAACCCCTTGCGCGACATCAGGCCCCGCGCCTCGAGCTCCTTCATCGGCAGCAGGAACCCGTCGGTCGTCACCAGCTCCACCCGGGGATGCTCGGGCCAGCGCGCCAGCAGGGCCTGCAGGATGCGGGCGCTGGTGGACTTGCCGACGGCGACGCTTCCGGCGACCCCTATGACGAACGGGGTGCCGCGCTGCTCGCCGTGCCCGTTGCCCGCGTCACCCAGGAAGGTGTTCAGGGCGCCGCGCAGGCCGGAGGTGGCCTGGACGTAGAGGTTGAGCAGCCGGGAGAGCGGCAGGTAGACGTCCCGGACCTCGTCGAGGTCGATGACGTCGCCGAGGCCTCGCAGCTTCTCGACCTCCTCGGCGGTCAGCGGCAGCGGGGTCTTGTCACGCAGGGCGCTCCACTCCGCCCGGGTCAGGTCGACGTAGGGCGTCGGCGCGTGCTCGGTGCGACGGGGGCTCCGTGCGGGCGAAGTGATCACGTGTTCATTGTCGCGGGAGTTCCGAAGGAGTGGGGGGTGGGGTCGGTCACGTGGGGGACGGGCCGAAGGCGCCTCCGATCCTGGGAGAACGGGACGGAACGAGCTGGAAGCCCGGGCCGCAGCTCTGCGGCCCGGGCTTCCGGGCGTGCGACGGCACGGCCGACCAGAAGACCAAGCGCAACGCGGTGGGCAAGCTGGTCTCCACGCACCGCAGTTACGGTGCGCCGGGTGGGCATGTGCTGCGCCAGCAGTACGGCTGCAGCAACGCGAGCACTCCGGTCGCGCAGGTCGGTGACCATCAGGGCAGCACGTACGCCGAGGTCGCCATGACCGACGGTATGCCGGTGCGGATCCCTGAGCGGGACCCGTTCGGCCACGAGCGTGGCGCGTCCACGTCCGGTTCGGGCCGGCAGACCCATGTGGCGTTCCTGGATGACCCCGGACGACGCCTCCGGCTACACCCAGCTGGGTGCCCGCATGTACGACCCGGCTGTCGGGCGTTTCCTGTCCGCGGACCCGGTGCTGGACATCGCGGACCCGATGCAGGCCAACGGCCGGAAGCGCGTTGGGGGCGCTCTCCGTGACGTACTCCAGGCCGAGGGCAGCTGCCGGCGCTTCGGGTCGCTTGCAGAGCCGATGCCCATGCGGTGCGGTTGTTTCTCGCGTCGGGCTCCGGGCGCATGGCTTTCGGCGGAATCGCTCAACTGCTGGGGTAGGGCCGGGCAGGGTCGGCCCGGTCGAAGGACCCGTTGATCACGGCACCTATGAAGGGCTGCAAGACATCAGGGCTCGAGGTGACGACGACCCGTGGGACCTTGCTGTCGCGGAGGCGGACGGTGCCGTCAGGGGCGATGGCGAGGTTGACGCAGTTCGAGGCGTCGCCGCTGCTGCGTACAGGTGCCCAGCGTGTCACCCACACGAGGGTAAATGAAAGAAATATCTACGATCCATTGATAGGTATCTCAACATCGACCGTACGGTATGGCCCAAGCCACTCGACCGGGAGATGTTCGCCGATCTCTACCCGGACATCTCGGTGCCGAAGAACGCGGGCCGCTGGATCGGCGCGGTGCAGCAGCGCATTCCTTTATCGCGACCAGCGAGAAGACGACCGGCAGCGGCCGACGGCGACTGCCGACCACTTCACCGGAATGAACCCGACACCTCACACAACCTTTGGCAGGTCCTCACAGTCCAACAGCGGAAACGATCACTCCGTGCGGACGCGCCCAGGGGCCGTCGCCACGGTGCAGACCGCCGTACAGACTTGGGAGTTGACATGAGAACCGCCACCGGCCGCAGACGTCCGTTCGGTGCGTACGCGCTCGTCGCGGCAGCGGCGCTGAGCACCACCGTGCTCGGTACCACGCCGGCCACCGCCGCGAGCGACACGCTGTGGGTCCAGTCCCCGGAGGGGGTGACACTGGCCGTCGAGCCGGGCTCGTACCAAGAGCTCTCGTTCGGCGTCTACCACGACAACGCCGATTACCACGTCGCCAACGGCGTGCTCACCCTCGACCTGTCGGAGTTGGCGGGCGTGGCCGAGGTCTCGGTGCCGGACAACTGCTTCCTGGCTGCGTCCGACACCAGAGCCGTGTGCGACATCTGGGAGGTCGGCGACATCGGCGGCACCTACGACGGGCCCCAGTTCACCTTCGGGCTCCGGACCCTGGAAGGCGCCCCGGCCGGTGCGGAGCTGAGCATCGGCCACCATGCGCAGGCGGAGACCGATGGCCCGGACGGCGTGCTGTATTCACACTGGGGCAGCACACCGGTCAAGGTCGAGTCCGTGCCTTCGTCACCTTCGCCGGACCTGAGCCTGACCGAGCCGGCGGCGGTGGGTCCGGTCGCCCCCGGCACCTCGCTGACCGTACCCGTCACGGTCACCAACAACGGCGATGCGGCCGCGGAGGGCTTCCGTCTCCAGCTGTGGAACACCTACGGCCTGGAATTCGCCACCACGTACCCGGACTGCGCCTTGACCCCGCCCGTCCTGGACACCGAGGAAGCGCCGGGCGGCTCGCTGGACTGTACGTTCGACACCGTCGTGGAGCCCGGCGCCGCCGTCGCCCTGCCGGAGCCGCTGCGGCTCACCGTGGCGCCACACGCGCTGTTCGAGCGACTTGACATCAGGGTCCAGCCGCTCGAGGGCACGCAGGACCAGAACCCGGAGGGCGACTACGCCATCATGCCGGTCACTGCGGAGAACACGGCCGACTTCGCCGTCCAGGGTGACGAGGTCACCGGCGCGGCCGGGGAGACGGTCACTGCCACGATCGGGTTCCGCAATCACGGTCCCGCCTGGTTCGCCAACACCGGCAGCGGTGAGGCGGTCGGCACGGTCACCCTGGTGGTGCCCAAGGGCGCCACGGTCGTCTCGGCGCCGGAGAACTGCTGGGCGCTGGGATCCACCAGCTACCGGTGCGAACTGCGGCACTGGGCCACCCCCGAGGAACAGGTCCAGTTCCCCTTCGAACTGCGCGTCGACCGGGTGATCCCGGACGCCATCGGTGCCGTCACGCTCGACGCCTCCGCACGACAGACCCCCTACGACCCGAACCCGCAGAACACCCACGCCGAACTGGTGCTCAACGGGGCCGCGCAGGCGTCGTAGCTGTCGCCCGGCCGATGCGGCCGGGCCCCGGACCGCCCGGCGATGATCACCCTGCGCGCCGTGTCCGGCCGCCCTGTTATCAGCCTGCGTGAGTGCGTCGCGCCGTTTTGGGCGGTCGAGGTGTCGCGAAAGGTCGTCAAGCCGAGGAGGGCCGCCGTGGTGACGGTGCCCGGACCGCACGTTGAGGGTGTGGCGGTGGCTCCCGGCCTTTGGCGCCGGGCGTTGCCTCGGTCCAGCGCTGTGCAGCCGTAGGAGGCGGGAGGGGGCGAGCGCGTGGATCGCCGGCCGCCCCCTTTCGCGCGGTGCCGCGCCATCTCCGTGCCGCCTGTCGGCCGTTCGAGGTGACGGCTGATCTCGCAGCCTCCTGCCTACTTCTGGCCTGGGGGGGGGTGTCACGGTCTTCGCCCGGTACTTCGTGTTCGACAGCGGTCCGAGGGAACAGACATGTCGACTGAGGTGGCATATGAGGGCTAGATGATCAAATGATAGGAATTGGCGTTACCCGCGTGTGGATCAGATCGGCTGCCCCTTGCTGCCGTGTGGCCTTATGGTGCCGATATGTGTGGAATCGTGGGTTACGTCGGGGCGCAGTCGGCGCAGGATGTCGTTGTCGCGGGGCTGAAGCGGCTGGAGTACCGGGGGTACGACTCCGCGGGGGTCGCCGTCCTCGCGGACGGGGGGCTGGCCTCGGCGAAGAAGGCCGGAAAGCTCGTCAACCTGGAGAAGGAGCTCAAGGACCGGCCCCTGCCGGCCGGGAACACCGGGATCGGGCACACCCGTTGGGCGACGCACGGCGGGCCCACCGATGCCAACGCACACCCGCATCTCGACAACGCGGGCCGGGTCGCCGTCGTGCACAACGGCATCATCGAGAACTTCGCGGCACTCCGCGAGGAGTTGGCCGGTCGGGGCCATGACCTGGCCTCCGAGACCGACACAGAGGTGGTCGCCCACCTGCTCGCCGAGGCGTACTCCTCGGGCGGTGATCCGGCGGACGCCATGCGGCAGGTGTGCCGGCAGCTGGAGGGCGCGTTCACGCTGGTCGCCGTGCACGCGGACGAGCCCGACGTGGTGGTGGGTGCCCGGCGGAACTCGCCACTGGTGGTGGGGGTGGGGGACGGGGAGATGTTCCTGGCCTCCGATGTGGCCGCCTTCATCGCGCAGACGCGGGACGCGATCGAGCTGGGCCAGGACCAGGTGGTCGAGCTACGCCGGGACGGGGCGACGGTCACCGGCTTCGACGGCCGGCCCGCCGGCGTACGCGAATATCACGTGGGCTGGGACGCGTCGGCCGCCGAGAAGGGCGGCTACGCCTCCTTCATGCTCAAGGAGATCGCCGACCAGCCCAAGGCCGTCGCCGACACGCTCCTCGGCAGGACCGACGGCTCGGGCCTGCTCCACCTCGACGAGGTGCGCATTCCGCAGGGGGTGCTCCGCGAGGTCGACAAGGTCGTCGTCGTCGCCTGCGGAACCGCCTTCCACGCCGGGATGATCGCCAAGTACGCCATCGAGCACTGGACCAGGCTGCCCTGCGAGACGGAGCTCGCCAGCGAGTTCCGCTACCGCGATCCGATCCTGGACCAGCGCACCCTCGTCGTCGCCATCTCGCAGTCGGGCGAGACGATGGACACGCTGATGGCGGTGCGGCACGCCCGCGAGCAGGGGGCGAAGGTTCTCGCGATCTGCAACACGAACGGCTCGACCATCCCGAGGGAGTCGGACGCCGTCCTCTACACGCACGCCGGACCGGAGGTCGCCGTCGCCTCCACGAAGGCGTTTCTGACCCAGCTCGTCGCCTGCTATCTCGTCGCGCTGTACCTCGGGCAGGTACGCGGCACCAAGTGGGGCGACGAGATCCGCACCGTCGTGCGCCAGCTCTCCGAGATGTCCGGCGCGGTCGAACGCGTGCTGGGGACCATGGAGCCGGTACGTGAACTGGCCCGCTCGCTGGCCGCCCACGACACCGTGCTCTTCGTGGGCCGGCACGTGGGCTACCCGGTGGCCATGGAAGGCGCGCTGAAGCTCAAGGAGCTCGCGTACATGCACGCCGAGGGTTTCGCCGCCGGGGAGCTCAAGCACGGGCCGATCGCGCTGATCGAGGAGGGGCTGCCGGTCGTCGTCGTCGTGCCGTCCCCGCGCGGCCGTGCGGTGCTGCACGACAAGATCGTGTCGAACATCCAGGAGATCAGGGCCCGTGGCGCCCGCACGGTCGTCATCGCCGAGGAGGGCGACGAGCAGGTCGTCCCGTACGCCGATCACCTCATCAGGATCCCGGCTACGCCTACGCTGCTTCAGCCACTGGTCGCCACGGTGCCGTTGCAGGTCTTCGCGTGCGAGCTGGCGACCGCCCGGGGCAACGAGGTGGACCAGCCGCGCAATCTGGCGAAGTCCGTGACAGTCGAGTGAGTGAGTGAGTGAGTGAGCGCGTGATCATTGGGGTCGGGATCGATGTGGCGGAGATCGAACGCTTCGGCGCCGCCCTGGGACGTACGCCGCAGCTGGCCGACAGGCTCTTCCTCGAGCGGGAGTTGCTGCTGCCGAGCGGGGAGCGACGGGGGATCGCCTCGCTGGCGGCCAGGTTCGCCGCGAAGGAGGCCCTGGCCAAGGCGCTGGGCGCGCCGGGCGGGCTGCTCTGGACCGATGCCGAGGTGTGCGTCGAGGAGAGCGGCAGGCCCCGGCTGGAGGTGCGCGGCACCGTCGCGGCCCGGGCATCGGAGCTCGGGGTGCGCAGCTGGCACGTGTCCCTCAGCCACGACGCGGGGGTGGCGTCGGCCGTGGTGATCGCGGAGGGTTGAGCGCATGCGACATGCGTACAGCGTGGAGACCGTACGGGCCGCCGAACAGGCGCTGATGGCACGGCTGCCGGAGGGGGCGCTGATGCGGCGCGCCGCCGCCGGGCTCGCGGTGGCCTGCGGTGACCTTCTGAGGCGCAACGGGCGGGTGTACGGGTCCCGGGTGCTCCTCCTCGTCGGCAGCGGCGACAACGGCGGCGACACGCTGTACGCGGGGGCCCGGCTGGCCCGGCGCGGGGCAGGCGTACGGGCGCTGCCGACCTCGCCGGCCAAGGTCCACAGGGCCGGACTGGAGGCCTTGCTGGCGGCGGGCGGGCAGGTCGTCGACGGGCCGGGCCTCGGCGCCTTCGGCCCCGTGGACCTGGTCGTCGACGGCATCACCGGGATCGGGGGCCACGGTGGGCTGCGCCCCGAGGCCGCGGAGCTCGTACGGGCGGTCACCGCGGGCCGCGCGCCCGTGCTCGCCGTCGACCTGCCGAGCGGGGTCGAGCCGGACACCGGCCAGGTGCTCGGCGAGGCCGTACGGGCGGACGCGACGGTCACCTTCGGGACGTACAAGCCGGGGCTGCTCATCGACCCGGCCGCCGCACACGCGGGGGCTCTCCGGCTCGTCGACATCGGCGTGGCGGCGGAACTGCCCGCACGGCCGGATCTGGAGGCCCTCCAGTACGCCGACGTGGCAGCCCTGCTGCCGCTGCCCGGCGCCGGGAGCGACAAGTACCGGCGCGGGGTCGTCGGGGTGGCAGCCGGCTCGGAGCGGTACCCGGGCGCGGCGGTTCTCGCGGTCGCGGGGGCGCTGCGCGGCGGTGCCGGAGCGGTGCGGTACGCGGGCCCAGGGGCCGACGCGGTGATCGCCCGCTTCCCGGAGACGCTGGTCCACCCCGGCCCGCCGTCGAAGGCCGGGCGGGTGCAGGCCTGGGTGGCCGGGCCCGGGCTCGGTGACGGCGCACAGGCGGCCCGAGCGGTGGCCGACGTGCTGGCCGCCGACGTCCCGGTGCTGGTCGACGCGGACGGGCTGCGGCTCATGGACGCCTCGGCGGTCCGCGCGAGGACCGCCGCCACCGTCCTCACCCCGCACGCCGGCGAGGCCGCCGCGCTGCTGGGGGTGGAGCGCGAGGAGGTCGAGTCCGGGCGGCTCGCCGCCGTACGGGAGCTGGCCGCGCGCTACCGAGCCACGGTGCTGCTGAAGGGCTCGACGACCCTCGTCGCGGAGCCCGGGGACGTGCCCGTGCGGGTCAACCCGACCGGCACGTCCTGGCTGGCCACGGCGGGCAGCGGCGATGTGCTGTCCGGGCTGACCGGCTCGCTGCTGGCCGCGGGCCTCGCACCGCGCGACGCCGCGTCGGTGGGCGCCTATCTGCACGGGCTCGCCGCGCGCCGGGCCTCGGACGGGGCGCCGGTCGCCGCGCAGGACGTCGCGGACGCCGTACCCGCGGCCTGGCGCGACGTGCGGTCCTGATCCACGCTGGAAGCCGGAGGAACGGGAGGTGATCGGTCGTGGGCAGCGGCAGCGATATCCGGGTGCGCAGGGTGTACGACCCGCCGGAGGACGACGACGGCACCCGCGTGCTGGTCGACCGGCTCTGGCCGCGCGGGATCTCCAAGGAGGACGCCGCGGTCGACCTGTGGGCCAAGGACGTGACCCCTTCGAAGGAACTCCGCACCTGGTACCACGACGACCGCTCCGGCACCCGGTACGACGACTTCGTGGACCGCTATCGCACCGAGCTCGGCGACCCCGCGCACACCGAAGCCGTCGCGGAGCTGCTCGCCCTGCTGCGCCGGGGCGGCGCCGTCACCCTCGTCACGGCCGTGAAGGACGTCCCGACCAGCCATGTCCCGGTCCTCGTCGGCCATCTGGAGCAGGCCCTCGATCACCGCTGACCGCCTCACCGGGCACAGAGGTCGAGGGCACAGGCGTACGGCTCTGAGACACTGGGCGCGATGAACGAGACAGCGACCCTGAGAGCCCGTGCCGAGATCGACCTCGCCGCGCTGCGCGCCAATGTGCGCGCCCTGCGCGCGCGGGCGTCAGGGGCACAGCTCATGGCCGTGGTGAAGTCCGACGCGTACGGGCACGGAGCGGTGCCCTGCGCCAGGGCCGCGCTGGAGGCCGGCGCGGCCTGGCTGGGCACCGCCACCCCGCAGGAGGCGCTGGCGCTGCGGGAGGCCGGGCTCGGCGGCCGGGTGATGTGCTGGCTGTGGACGCCGGGCGGCCCCTGGCGCGAGGCGGTCGAAGCCGACATCGATGTCTCGGTGAGCGGGATGTGGGCGCTGGACGAGGTCGTCGCCGCCGCCACGGAGGCCGGGGTTCCGGCCCGGGTCCAGCTCAAGGCGGACACGGGCCTGGGACGTAACGGCTGCCAGCCCGCGGACTGGCCGGAGCTCGTCTCGGCCGCCCGCGCCGCCGAGGAGGCGGGCATCCTGCGCGTCACCGGTCTGTGGTCGCACTTCGCCTGTGCGGACGAGCCCGGCCACCCGTCGATCGCGGCGCAGCTGAACGTCTTCCGCGACATGGTGGCGTACGCGGAGAAGGAGGGCGTCCGGCCCGAGGTGCGGCACATCGCCAACTCCCCGGCGACGCTCACGGTGCCCGAGTCCCACTTCGATCTCGTCCGCACGGGGATCGCGATGTACGGCATTTCGCCCAGCCCCGAGCTGGGGACCCCGGCCGACTTCGGGCTGCGGCCCGTCATGACGCTCGTCGCCTCCGTCGCGCTGGTCAAGCAGGTGCCCCCGGGCCACGGCATCAGTTACGGGCACCACTACACGACCCCCGCCGAGACGACGCTCGCGCTGGTGCCGGTCGGCTACGCGGACGGCATCCCGCGCCATGCCTCGGGCCGGGGGCCCGTGCTCGTCGGAGGCGCCGTCCGCAGGATCGCCGGCCGGGTCGCGATGGACCAGTTCGTGGTCGACCTGGGGGGCGACCCCCTGGAGGCGGGCGCGGAGGCGGTGCTGTTCGGGCCGGGGGACCGGGGCGAGCCGGGCGCGGAGGACTGGGCGGAGGCGGCGGACACGATCGCGTACGAGATCGTCACCCGCATCGGCTCACGCGTCCCCCGCGTCCATCTCCACGAGGACTCCGCCCGGGACTGAGACCGCGGCCCCAGCGATCCGGCCAGGATCATGGGCCGACGGGTCCGACAACAACGACGACCGAGACGACTAAGGAGCGCGGCACGGTGAGCGAGACCAGCGCGGAGGACGTGATGGCGACGGCGGCCGTCGCGGCGGCCGGCTGGCGCCGGGCGGGCTTCGCCGGGGCGGCGATAGGCGTCATCGCCGCGGGCGCGGCCGCGGGCGTCGCCGTCGAGCGGCTCACGGTGGGCCGGAGCATCCGCAAGAAGGCCCGCCTCGCACTGGACGCCTCCGGTCCGTACGGCTCGCTGCGCGGACTGCCCGGCGGGGCAGTCGCTGACGACGACACCCAGCTGTACTACGAGGTCGACGAGATCGAACCGGACGGCGTCACGAGCCGGGCGGGCGGCGGCTCCGGTGCACGTACCCCCGCGGGCTCCGGACCTCGTCGGCGTCGGCTCTTCGGCAGCAAGGACCCCGCGCCCCTGACCGTCGTCTTCAGCCACGGCTACTGCCTCGGCCAGGACTCCTGGCACTTTCAGCGGGCGGCGCTGCGCGGCCTGGTACGCGCGGTTTACTGGGACCAGCGCAGCCACGGCCGCTCCGAGCGCGGCAAGGCGCAGGCCGAGGGCGTACCGGTGGGCATCGACCAGCTCGGCCGCGACCTCAAGGCGGTCATCGACGCGGCGGCTCCCGAGGGACCGCTGGTACTGGTCGGGCACTCCATGGGCGGTATGACGATGATGGCGCTCGCCGACCGGTATCCGGAGCTGATCCGCGACCGGGTGGCCGCGGTCGCGTTCGTCGGGACGTCGAGCGGCAAGCTCGGCGAGGTGAACTTCGGGCTGCCGGTGGCCGGCGTGAACGCGGTGCGCCGGGTGCTGCCCGGGGTGCTGAAGGCGCTCGGCTCACAGGCGGAGCTGGTGGAGCGCGGTCGGCGGGCGACCGCCGACCTGTTCGCGGGGCTGATCAAGCGGTATTCGTTCGGATCGAGGGACGTGGACCCGGCGGTCGCGCGGTTCGCGGAGCGGCTCATCGAGTCGACCCCGATCGATGTGGTCGCGGAGTTCTACCCGGCGTTCACCGAGCACGACAAGAGCGGGGCGCTGCCCGTCTTCCGCGGGCTTCCGGTGCTGATCCTGGCCGGCGACAAGGATCTCGTGACGCCCAGTCCGCACAGCGAGGCCATCGCGGACGAGCTTCCGGACGCGGAGCTGGTCATCGTGCCGGACGCCGGTCATCTGGTGATGCTGGAGCACCCGGAGACGGTGACCGACCGGCTCGCGGACCTGCTGGTACGGATCGGAGCGGTTCCGGCCCAGGCACGCTGATCCTCTACCGTTGGTCGGCATGGAAGCAGCGCACAACGGCCCGGTGACCGGCACCGCCGCACCGGGCACCGTCACCCTGGACGTCGCCGTCGAGTCCCCCGAAGAGATGAAGGAACTGGGCCGCCGGATCGCCGGTGTGCTGGCCCCTGGCGACCTGGTGATGCTCACCGGTGAGCTCGGCGCGGGCAAGACGACCCTGACCCGCGGCCTCGGCGAAGGCCTCGAAGTGCGCGGTGCCGTCACCTCGCCGACCTTCGTGATCGCCCGGGTCCATCCGCCGCTGGGCGAGGGCCCGGCCCTGGTCCACGTCGACGCGTACCGCCTGGGCGGCGGCCTCGAGGAGATGGAGGACCTGGACCTCGACGTGTCGCTGCCCGAGTCGGTGGTCGTCGTGGAGTGGGGTGACGGCAAGGTCGAGGAGCTGTCGGAGGACCGGCTGCGGGTGGTGATCGACCGCGCGGTCGGCGACACGGACGACGAGCGCCGCACGGTGACGCTGGTGGGGATCGGCGCGCGCTGGGCGGGGCTGGGCGCGGAGCTGGCGGCGCGCTGAGAGCGGCCTCACCCGTGCGCGTCGGAACTGCCTCACCGATGACTTCCCCACCGTCCTTGCCGACGCTTTCCGACAAGCCGTCGGTAACATGTTGCGCGGCGGAGGTCCGTCGTGGTCACATGGGTACAGGGATGGGTTAGGCGTACCTAACCCACCCCTGGACGAAGCCCGAGGAGGCAGCATGCCTACACCCGAGCGTGAAACGCAGCCGCAGTCGTCGCAGGCGGAGCCGCCGTCGGCGTCCGCGGTGCCGATGAAGGACCTGCTGGCCTCCTGCGCGGCCGCGACGGCGGTGTCGACACCGCCCCGCGACGAGCGGGCCGATGACGCGCCCGGCGACGAGGACGACCCCGAGGTGCGGCCCGCCGCGAACCGCGACGCCGCGTGACCCGTGCGGCACCAGCCGTGATCACGGGACGACGACGACCTTCACGCCGACCGTGGCGAAGGTCCAGAGCGCGTTGCCGTCGGCCCGCTTCATCCGCACCCCGCCGGTCCTGATCGTGGGGTCGGGGCGCTTCATGGAGTCGTCCTGCGCGGCACTGAAGCCCACGGACACGTCGTCGACGTTCGCGAAGCGCACCACGTGTTCGATCATGACGCCGTCCGAGCCCTTGATGATGCCGGAGCGCGAGGTCACCGCGTACACGCCGGGCGGCGGGTTCACGGCGCTCGGCATGACGGCGAACGTCCGGAGAGCCTTCTCCTTGTCGTCCACGATCCACACCCGGCGGTCCTTGGGTGCGTACACGACGCGGGCCCCCGTGTCGGAGTCCACCGGGATCGCGAGCGGATCCTTCGTGGGCTCGGGCGCGGGCTTCGCGGAGGGGGAGGCCGTCGTGCCGGACGCCTCCGCCGAGGGTGCGGCGACCGATTCGGGCGCGTTCGCCGACGCCTGGTAGGCGAGGAAGCAGACCGCGGCCACCGCCGCGGCGGTGAGCCCGGCCACGATTCCCGAGCTGCCCCTTGCCATCGTGAGGTCCCCTTTCACATGGCGTCCGTCCCGTGCCGTACAAACATTTATGTCGCATATGTCGTACGCGCGTATACCCGGCGACGGTACCAGCAGCGGAGGGGCGGGCCGGGACGCTGCACGGGCTGCCGTGGCCGAGTCGGCGGAGCCGTAGGCTGTTCGTGTGCTGCTGCTCGCCATGGATACCGCCACCCCCGCCGTCACCGTCGCCCTTCACGACGGGATCTCCGTCGTCGCCGAGACCGGCCAGGTCGATGCCCGGAGGCACGGGGAGCTGCTGCTGCCCGCCGTCGACCGGGTCCTCGCCGAGGCCGGGGTGAAGCTCGACGCCGTGACCGACGTGGCGGTCGGGGTCGGCCCCGGCCCGTACACCGGGCTGCGTGTCGGCCTGGTCACCGCGGCGGCCTTCGGCTCCGCCCTCTCCGTGCCGGTGCACGGGGTGTGCACGCTCGACGCCCTCGCGTACGCCGCCGGCCGGGACGGCCTCGAAGGCCCGTTCGCCGTCGCGACCGACGCGCGCCGCAAGGAGGTCTACTGGGCGCGGTACGAGGACTTCCGTAACCGGGACGGTGAACCCGCCGTCGACCGGCCCGCCGACATCGCGGAGCGGCTCGCCGGACTGCCCGTCGCCGGTGCGGGCGCGCTGCTCTATCCCGAGGCCTTCCCTGACGCCCGCGGCCCCGAACACGTCTCCGCCGGCACGCTCGCCGCCCTGGCCGCCGGACGGCTGGCCACCGGAGCCGCGCTGCTGCCGCCGCAGCCGCTCTATCTGCGCAGGCCCGACGCCCAGGTCCCGAAGAACTACAAGGTGGTCACCCCCAAGTGACCGCCGCGACCGCTGTGCTCCGCGAGATGCGCTGGTGGGACATCGCACCGGTGCTGGAGCTGGAACACGAGCTGTTCCCGGAGGACGCCTGGTCGGCCGGCATGTTCTGGTCCGAACTGGCCCGCGCCCGCGGGCCCCGGGCCACCCACCGCTACGTCGTCGCCGAGGACCCTGCCGACGGTCGGATCGTCGGCTACGCGGGCCTCGCCTCGGCCGGCGACCTCGCCGACGTCCAGACGATCGCGGTCAGCCGCGGCCAGTGGGGCGGCGGCCTCGGCTCCGAACTCCTGACCGACCTGCTCCGGCACGCCACCGCCTTCGAGTGCACCGCCGTGCTCCTGGAGGTCCGTGTCGACAACACCCGCGCGCAGAAGCTCTACGAACGCTTCGGCTTCGAACCCATCGGCTTCCGCCGGGGTTACTACCAGCCGGGGAACATCGACGCACTCGTCATGCGCCTGACCGTACAAGGAACAGAGACAGACTGATGGCTGACGAACCGCTCGTACTCGGTATCGAGACCTCCTGCGACGAGACCGGCGTCGGCATCGTGCGCGGGACGACGCTCCTCGCCGACGCCGTCGCGTCCAGCGTCGACACACACGCCCGCTTCGGCGGTGTCGTCCCGGAGATCGCCTCCCGCGCCCACCTGGAGTCGATGGTCCCCACCATCGAGCGTGCCCTGAAGGACGCCGGGATCAGCGCCCGAGACCTCGACGGCATCGCGGTCACGGCCGGCCCCGGCCTCGCCGGGGCGCTACTTGTCGGCGTATCGGCCGCCAAGGCGTACGCGTACGCGCTGAACAAGCCGCTCTACGGGGTGAACCACCTGGCTTCGCACATCTGTGTCGACCAGCTGGAGCACGGCCCGCTGCCCGAGCCGACGATGGCCCTTTTGGTGAGCGGTGGGCACTCCTCGCTGCTGCTGGCCCCCGACATCACGAACGACGTACGGCCGCTCGGCGCGACCATCGACGACGCGGCGGGCGAGGCCTTCGACAAGATCGCCCGGGTGCTGGACCTCGGATTCCCCGGCGGCCCGGTCATCGACCGGCTGGCGAAGGAGGGGAACCCGAGGGCGATCGCGTTCCCGCGCGGGCTGAGCGGCTCGCGCGATCCCGCGTACGACTTCTCCTTCTCCGGCCTCAAGACGTCCGTGGCGCGCTGGATCGAGGCGAAGCGCGCGGCCGGTGAGGACGTCCCCGTACGGGACGTGGCGGCGTCCTTCCAGGAGGCCGTGGTGGACGTCCTCACCCGCAAGGCCGTCCGGGCCTGCAAGGACGAGGGCGTCGACCACCTGATGATCGGGGGCGGCGTCGCGGCCAACTCGCGGCTGCGGGCGCTCGCCGAGGAGCGGTGCGAGAAGGCGGGCATCCGGCTGCGGGTCCCCAGGCCGGGACTGTGCACGGACAACGGGGCCATGGTGGCCGCGCTCGGCGCGGAGATGGTGGCGCGCAACCGCCCGGTCTCCGACCTGGACCTCTCGGCGGACTCCTCGCTGCCGGTCACGGAGACCCATGTGCCGGGTGCTCATGCGCACGGCCACGACCATGTGCACGAGATCAGCAAGGACAACCTCTACTCATGACCGTAGCCCTGATGTGGGAAGCCCGTGCCGCCGAGGGCCGGGGCACTGAGCTGCTGGAGTGGGCCCGGTCCCGGACGGCCGGACTGGCCCGGGAGCCGCTGCGCAGCGAGCTGCTGCGCGCCCCGCAGGACCGGGTGCTCGTGCTGACCTGGTGGGAGGCGGCATACGACGAGGAGCTGCCCGAGCTGCCGGAGCCGGAGGCCGGACTGATCAGCCGCCCGGTGCACCGGTGGCGCTTCGAATCCCTCGGTCCCGCGGACGGCTGAGCGGGGTCAGGCCGGCCGCGGAGAAATTCTGCGGAAGATTTTCTCCGGATGTGTCGATCCGGGTTCCGTCCGTTCGACGCAAGGGTGAGAGGCGGGGAACAGCCCTGCCGCCCGACACCGAGGAGATTTCATGCCCCGCTACCTGACCATGGTCCGGATCGACGAGCAGAACGCCCCCGCCGAGGGCCCCAGCCCCGAGCTGATGGAGCGGATGGGCGCGCTCATCGAGGAGATGACCAGGGCCGGCGTCCTGCTGGACAACGTGGGCCTCGCCCCGACCTCCGAAGGGACCAGGGTCACCTGGTCCGACGGCGAGTTCACCTTCACGGACGGGCCGTTCACCGAGACCAAGGAAGTCATCGGCGGCTACGCCCTCATCCAGGCCAAGGACAAGGCCGAGATCCTGGAGTGGACCAAGCGGTTCCTCAGCGTCCACGAGCCGCACTGGACGATCACCTCCGAGATCCGCGAGATCGTCCAGGGCTGACGGGCCCCGGCCGGAGGGGGCGGCCGACCTTGCCGCCCCCTCCCCGGCCTGCTCTGATGACTGCTCGTGACAACAGCGAGCAGCGCGGTGGAAGCCGTGTACCGGATCGAGTCGGCCCGCATCATCGCCGGGACCACGCGGATCGTGCGGGACGTGGGCATCGCCGAGGAACTGGCGCAGGACGCCCTGGTCGCGGCCCTGGAGCAGTGGCCGCGGACCGGTGTACCCGAGCGGCCCGGCGCCTGGCTCATGACCACGGCCAAGCGGCGCGCGATCGACCTGGTACGCCGCAAGGAGACCTACGCCCGCAAGCTGGCGGAGGCCGGGCGGAGCCTGGAGGACGTGCCCCCGCCGGAGCCGGCGGACCCGGACGCCATCGACGACGACGTGCTCCGGCTGATCTTCACCTCGTGCCATCCGGTGCTCTCCACCGAAGCCCGCGTCGCCCTCACCCTGCGGCTGATCGGCGGCCTGAGCACGGACGAGATCGCCCGGGCCTTCCTGGCGACCGAATCCGCCGTCGCCCAGCGCGTCGTCCGTGCCAAACGTGCCCTCGGACGGGCGAACGTGCCCTTCGAGGTGCCACGCGGCGCCGAGCGGGCCGACCGGCTCGGCTCGGTGCTGGAGGTCGTCTACCTCGTCTTCAACGAGGGGTACGCGGCGACCGCCGGCGACGACTGGCTGCGCCCGGCGCTCTGTGAGGACGCGCTGCGTCTGGCCCGGCTGCTGGCGGGGCTGATGGACCGGGAGCCGGAGGTCCACGGCCTGGCCGCCCTCCTGGAACTCCAGGCCTCCCGCATCCGCGCGAGGACCGGGCCGGACGGCACGCCGCTCCTGCTGGAGGAGCAGAACCGCGCCCGCTGGGACCAGCTGCTGATCAGGCGCGGCTTCGCGGCCCTGGAGCGGGCGTACGCGCCGGGAGCCGCCCCGGGCCCGTACACGCTGCAGGCGGCGATCGCCGCCTGCCATGCCCGCGCCGTGCGGTACGCGGACACGGACTGGCGGACCATCGCCTCGCTGTACGGCCGGCTGGCGAAGGCGGCTCCGTCGCCGGTGGTCGAGCTGAACCGTGCGGTGGCCGTCTCCATGGCCGAGGGCCCGGCCGCCGGTCTCGCCCTGACGGACGCCCTGGCGCGGGACCCGGCGCTGGCCGGCTACCACCTGCTGCCGAGTGTGCGGGGCGACCTGCTGGAGCGGCTGGGGCGGGGCGGGGAGGCGCGCGCCGCGTTCGTACGCGCGGCGGAGCTGACGCGTAACGCACGGGAACGGGAGCTGCTGCTCACCCGTGCGCACCGCGTGTCCCGATGAGTTCCGACGCCCGGGGCGGTCTACCTTTCACAGCGTCCTGAGACGCACCGGACCACCTGAGGGAGAGAGACCATGCAGAAGATCAAGCCCTGTCTCTGGTTCGACGACCAGGCCCAGGAGGCCGCCGAATTTTACGTCTCGGTCTTCGGCGGTGACTCCCGCATCGTGAACACCACCTACTGGACCGAGGGGTCGCCCAACGCGGGCTCGGTGCTGACCGTCGACTTCCGGCTCGCGGGCCAGGAGTACATGGGTCTCAACGGAGGCCCGGAGTTCACGTTCTCCGAGGCCGTCTCCCTCTCCGTCGACTGCGAGTCGCAGGACGAGGTGGACCGGCTCTGGGACGCGCTCACCGAGGGCGGCGAGGAGAGCATGTGCGGGTGGCTGAAGGACAGGTACGGAATGTCCTGGCAGATCGTCCCGCGGGTGCTGCCCGAGCTGCTCGACGGCCCCGACCCTGCCCGGGCCGACCGGGTGATGAAGGCGATGATGGGGATGCGGAAGCTGGACGTCAAGGCCCTCCAGGACGCCTGAGCGGGTCGCCCGGGCCCCTCGGCGCACGCCGTGCGGGGGCAGGGGAACGGGCGCACCCTGGAAGCAGGAATCCCCGGGAGGTGACCGACATGATGGAGACGACCGTCGGATGGCACATCGAGCTGGAATTCGAGGAGGACACCCACCGGACCCGTGCGGCCGCGATGGTGCGGCTGAGTGACGGGACCGAGGTGCGGGCCCACGGGTACGCCAGCCGCCACCCCTCCGACGCGGAGCAGCCGAGAGTCGGCGAGGAGATCGCCGGCGCCCGGGCACTCAACGAGCTGGCGATGAAGCTGCTCACCAAGGCGCACGACGAGATCGACGAGGCATCGGGCCGGACGTCGTACCCGCTGACCTGAGGCCACGGGCCGTACGACCGCAGGAGGGTGGCGAGCGCGCACTCGGTATTGTCTGGGCCATGCCCAGCCGTTCACCGCTCCCGCCGCCGCCTCCGCCCGTGGAGATACGTACGTGGCCCGACCGCGACGCCCTGCTGAGGGACCGGGCGCTGATCCTCGGCGAGCTGGTGAAGATGTTCATCGGCCCTGCAAGGCTCGTAATCCTGTGGCTGTGGGCCGGGATCGCCGCGCTCGGCTGGTCCTTGGCAGGATCGGCGTTCCTCATGTTCGAGGACGCCTACGACGCGCTCGGCGTGATCCCGGGGGTCATCTGTCTCGCCGTCGGCGCCGCCCTGCTGATCCCGGCGGTCGTCCTCATGACCGTCGGCGTGGCCAGGGACCTGCGGGTCCACCGGCTCCTCGTCGAGTGGGGCGCGCTGGACCGCGACCCGGTGGGCGACCTGCCCCTGCGCAGGCCACGGGTGAGCCTCGCCTGGCTGCTGCTGTCGTTCACACTCTGCGTGACGGGCCTCTTCTGCTGCGTGGCGGTCCCGGCGACCGCCAGGGCGGGCCAGGAGACGTACGGGCTGGTGGCGTGGCTGATGGGGCTCGGATTTCTCGCCTGGCTGACCGGACTGACCGGCCTCGTCAAGGCGTTCGCCCACCGCCGCTGGGTGCTGCGGGTGCTCGTCGGGACACCGGGGGACCCGCTGGTCAGGGTGCACGGCTGATCAGCTGCGCTTCACCGGCTGCCCGATCAGCATCGTCGGGGCTCCGGCCACCCGGGTCAGGAAGACGGTGGCGGCGTGCGGTCCCTGGAGCTTCATCCTCCGGCGCAGCTCTTCCGGTTCGACCGCGGACCCGCGTTTCTTGACGGTCAGCACGCCGACGTGACGCTCCCTCAGGAGAGCTTTCAGCTTCTTCATGTTGAAGGGCAGCTGATCGGTGATCTCGTACGAGGCCGTGGCGTCGGATGCGTACGGCGCATCGCTCGTGACGTACGCGATCGTCTCGTCGATCAGCCTGCCCTCGCAGCGCTCCACGACGCGGGCCACCAGATGCGCGCGGATCACGGCGCCGTCCGGCTCGTGGAGATACCGGCCCACGGGACCGACCGGCGGGGCTGGGAGCGGGCCCTCGGAGGCCAGGGTCGTGCGGGACGGCAGCAGCGTGGCCCGGAAGACGCCGGGGGTGAAGCTCTCGCCGAACCAGAGCACGGCTTCCTTCACGTCGCCGCCGTCCGAGATCCACTCCGCCTCCGCCCGCGGCTCGATCGCCTCGTGGGGGACGCCGGGCGCGATCTTCAGTGCGGCCCGGGGGGCCTTCAGCGCCGCCTGGGCCGCCCAGGAGAGCGGCGGTGAGTAGGCCTCGGGGTCGAAGATCCTGCCCCGCCCGCCGCGGCGCGCCGGGTCGACGAAGACCGCGTCGAACGGCGAGGTGTCGATCTCCGTGACATCGGCGCACCGCACCTCGACCAGGTCCTGGAGGCCGAGTGCCTCGGCGTTGGCGCGGGCGACCTGAGCGGTGAGCGGATCGCGGTCCACGGCCAGGACCGAGATGCCCGCCCGGGCCAGGGCGATCGCGTCGCCGCCGATGCCGCAGCACAGGTCGGCCACGCTGCGTACGCCGAGCTCCGCGAACCGGCCGGCGCGGTAGCCGGCGACCGAGGTGCGGGTCGCCTGCTCCACGCCGTCCGGGGTGAAGAACATGCGGTACGCGTCCGCCGCCCCGAACTTCGCGACCGCGCGCTGCCGCAGCCGCGCCTGGCCGAGCGCCGCCGACACGAGGGCGGCGGGGTGCGTGCGGCGCAGCCGGGTCGCGGTTGCCAGCTCCCGGGCGGGGTCGTGGTCGCGCAGCTCGTCCAGGAGCGCCGCGCCCTCCGGGGTACGCAGGGCGGAGAAGGCGGCGAGAGGGTCGGCCGGGTCGGCCTGATCGGCAGGGGGAAGGGCGTTCACGGGTCCATTGTGAGCCAGCCGGGGGACCCGGCGGGCCCGCCGGAGGTGTCGCGGGAGGCGGCCGGTGCCCCGGTGGCAGGATGCGGCGCCATGCAGCTAGTACGACAAAAAGAAAAATCCGCCACGAACCGCCGCAGGGCGGTCTGTGCGGTCCTGGTGGCCCTGCTGGCCGGAGCCGCCGCGTCCGGGTGTGCCGACGGCACGGACGACGGCGCCGGGATGTGGCGGGGGCCGACCCCCGGTCAGCAGGGGTCCGCCGGGCAGCCGGTGGCCGCAGTCCCTCCGGCGGGCCCCGCCGTGGCCGCTGTCAGGGCCGAGCGGCTGGAGCGGGAGCAGGCGGCCCGCGTTGCCGCCGCGAGGAAGTGGGGTCTGGCGAAGGCCCCGCTCCCCGCCCCGTCGCCGCCCGCCGTGAGGCCCCGCATCACCACCCGCGAGGGGTTCGAGGTGGAGGGCGGGGAGTCGCTGCCGCCGGTCTTCACCACCGTGCCCACCAAGAAGCGGATCGTCTTCCTGACGATGGACGACGGGGCGGAGAAGGACCCTGAACTGCTGCGGATGATGACGGAGCTGAAGATCCCGTACAGCGCCTTCCTCAGTGACTACGTGGTGAGTGACGACTACGGCTACTTCAAGGACATGCAGGCCCGGGGCGTCACGCTCAGCAATCACACGCTGAACCACCGCTATCTTCCAGGGCTTTCGGCGGCCGAGCAGCGACGGGAGATCTGCGGCGAGCAGAACAGGATCGAGAAGTACTTCGGGAAGCGGCCCACTCTCTTCAGGCCGCCGTACGGCAACTACAACGGCGACACCCTGCGCGTCGCCAAGTCCTGCGGCATCAAGGCGGTGCCCCTGTGGGCCGCCGAGGCGTTCCCCGACCACATGGAGTGGCGCGAGCGGGACCAGGACCTGCACCCGGGCGACATCATCCTCACCCACTTCCGGGGGCGCGAGGACTGGGAGGGTTCCATGGCCGACATGATCCGCCGCGTCATGAAGACGGTCACGGACAAGGGGTACGCCGTGGCCAGGCTGGAGGACTACGTGTGAGCGGATGCGGTCGGCGCGCGCCCGACTCGCTTCGCCGGAACGACGCGGCGGTCTCCCGCGTTGTCCGCGCGTGCGCCGGTCCCACGACGCCACGCGAGGGTGGTGAATTGGCACTCCGCTTGACCGAGTGCTAATCGCGGCCATAGTCTCAGTGCTGGCACTCCCCCAGGGAGAGTGCCAGCACAACTGCGCGACAGGGCAGGTCCGGCACCCGCGACGACGGATCGGTTCGGTCGCCATCCCACAGACTGTTAAACCCCGTGAGATCTCCGAAGGGGGAGACCGGATCGTGTCGACCACCAGCTCCAAGGTTGCGATCAAGCCGCTCGAGGACCGCATTGTGGTCCAGCCGCTCGACGCCGAGCAGACCACGGCTTCCGGCCTGGTCATTCCGGACACCGCCAAGGAGAAGCCCCAGGAGGGCGTCGTCCTGGCCGTGGGCCCGGGCCGCTTCGAGAACGGCGAGCGGCTTCCGCTCGACGTCAAGACCGGCGATGTCGTTCTGTACAGCAAGTACGGCGGCACCGAGGTGAAGTACAACGGCGAGGAGTACCTCGTCCTCTCGGCGCGCGACGTTCTCGCGATCGTCGAGAAGTAATTCACCCACGTTTGCTTCTGTTCTGCGCCCCTGGCCCCCTGCGAAATAACTAGCCGGGTGGCGAGGGGCGCAGTTCGTTTGAGAGGACAGCTCAGCCCATGGCGAAGATCCTGAAGTTCGACGAGGACGCCCGTCGCGCCCTTGAGCGCGGCGTCAACAAGCTTGCCGACACGGTGAAGGTGACGATCGGCCCGAAGGGCCGCAACGTCGTCATCGACAAGAAGTTCGGTGCTCCCACCATCACCAACGACGGTGTCACCATCGCGCGCGAGGTCGAGCTCGACGACCCGTACGAGAACCTCGGTGCCCAGCTGGTGAAGGAGGTGGCGACCAAGACCAACGACGTAGCGGGTGACGGCACCACCACCGCCACCGTGCTCGCCCAGGCCCTCGTCCGCGAAGGCCTGCGCAACGTAGCCGCGGGCGCGTCCCCGGCCGCCCTGAAGAAGGGCATCGACGCCGCCGTGAAGGCCGTGTCCGAGGAGCTCCTCGCGACCGCGCGCCCGATCGACGACAAGGCCGACATCGCCGCCGTGGCCGCGCTCTCCGCGCAGGACCCGCAGGTCGGCGAGCTCATCGCGGACGCGATGGACAAGGTCGGCAAGGACGGTGTCATCACCGTCGAGGAGTCCAACACCTTCGGTCTGGACCTCGAGTTCACCGAGGGCATGGCCTTCGACAAGGGTTACCTGTCCCCGTACATGGTGACCGACCAGGAGCGTATGGAGGCCGTCCTCGACGACCCGTACATCCTGATCCACCAGGGCAAGATCGGCTCCATCCAGGAGCTGCTCCCGCTGCTGGAGAAGGTCATCCAGGCCGGCGCCTCCAAGCCGCTCCTGATCATCGCCGAGGACGTCGAGGGCGAGGCGCTCTCCACCCTCGTCGTCAACAAGATCCGTGGCACCTTCAACGCCGTCGCGGTGAAGGCCCCGGGCTTCGGCGACCGCCGCAAGGCCATGCTCGGCGACATCGCCACCCTCACCGGCGCGACCGTCATCGCCGAGGAGGTCGGCCTCAAGCTCGACCAGGCCGGTCTGGACGTGCTGGGCACGGCCCGCCGTGTCACCGTCTCCAAGGACGACACGACCATCGTCGACGGCGGCGGCGACTCCGCCGACGTCAAGGGCCGGGTCAACCAGATCAAGGCCGAGATCGAGTCCACGGACTCCGACTGGGACCGCGAGAAGCTCCAGGAGCGCCTCGCGAAGCTGGCCGGCGGCGTGTGCGTGATCCGTGTCGGTGCCGCCACCGAGGTGGAGCTCAAGGAGAAGAAGCACCGTCTGGAGGACGCCATCTCCGCGACCCGCGCCGCGGTCGAGGAGGGCATCGTCTCCGGTGGTGGCTCCGCTCTGGTCCACGCCGTCAAGGTCCTCGAGGGCAACCTCGACAAGACCGGCGACGAGGCCACGGGTGTCGCGGTCGTGCGCCGCGCCGCCGTCGAGCCGCTCCGTTGGATCGCGGAGAACGCGGGCCTCGAGGGCTACGTCATCACCTCGAAGGTCTCCGAGCTCGACAAGGGTCAGGGCTTCAACGCCTCGACCGGTGAGTACGGCGACCTGGTGAAGGCCGGCGTCATCGACCCGGTCAAGGTCACCCGCTCCGCCCTGGAGAACGCCGCGTCCATCGCGTCGCTGCTGCTCACGACCGAGACCCTGGTCGTCGAGAAGCCGGCCGAGGAAGAGGCCGACGCCGGTCACGGCGGCCACGGCCACTCGCACTAGTACGGCTCCGTACGCCGCCGAGGCCCGGTACCCCCGTCGCGGGGGCACCGGGCCTCGGTGTTTTCGCCGTACTCCGTCTCCAACCGTCTACTGCGGGCCGTACGTCCGGCCCGCGCGGGAAGTGACTCCTCCGAGGAGGCTGCGGGGCGTCAGTTTCACCAGGCCCATCAGGGTCTTGTAGCGCGGGTCCGGGATCGACACCGACCTGCCCCGTGCCAGGTCCGTCAGGGCCGCGGCCACCAGCTTGTCCGCGTCGAGCCACATCCAGTCCGGGATGTTGCCCGTCCCCATCCCGGCCCGCTCGTGGAACTCGGTCCGTACGAACCCGGGGCACAGCGCCATCAGCCGCACCCCCGAACCCGCCAGGTCCTTCGCCGCGCCCTGGGTGAACTGCACGACCCACGCCTTCGACGCCCCGTACGTCCCCCGCGGCAGGAAGGCCGCGACGGAGGCCACATTGACCACTCCTCCGCGGCCGCGCTCCCGCATCGACCCCGCCGCAGCCGAGGTCAGTCGCAGGACCGCCTCGCAGTGGACCTTCAGCATCGTCAGTTCATCGGCCATCGGGACATCCGGAAAACGACCCTTGTTGCCGAAGCCGGCATTGTTGACCAGCAGGTCGACAGGGCTCACCCGGTCCGTCAACCGTGCGGCGACCGCCTCGATCCCGGCGTCCGTGGACAGGTCGGCCGTCAGCACCTCGGCCTCGATGCCGTGCCCGTCGTGCAGCTCCGTGGCCTGGGCCCGCAGCCGCTCCGTGTCCCGGGCCACCAGCACCAGATTGTGCCCGTCACCCGCGAGCCGCCGTGCGAAGGCGGCCCCGATCCCCGCCGTCGCGCCCGTAATCAGTGCAGTCGTCATAGGCGGCACGTTAGTGCCCCGCGCGCACGGCGGCCGACCCGCCTTCTCTGCTGGCCGGGCCGTTGCCCGCCGCTCCCTCAGGATGCGGTCGGGGCACCGTGCTTCGCCAGGTACGCCCGCGCCGCGCGCAGGGTCTCCGCGTGCAGCGCGTCACCGGCGTCGAGCAGGCGGGGCAGCAACTCCCGCTCCGTGGTCGTCGCCCGGAACTCCAGGGCGGCGGTGATCCCGTGGCCGGGCACGTGCACCACCTCGACGGGGTCACCGGAACGGACCGTTCCCGGTTCGATCACCCGCAGATACGCGCCCGTGGCCCCCTCGCGGGTGAACCGCTTCACCCAGCCCCGCTCGCCGAGGTGGCCCGCGAACGTACGACACGGAATGCGGCCCGACGTCACCTCCAGGACCAGCTCGTCGCCGATCCGCCAGCGCTCCCCGATCCGTGCGTGACTCACCGTGAGGCCGAGGGTCGTCAGGTTCTCGCCGAACGCGCCGTTGGGCAGGGGCCGGCCGAGCTGCTCCTCCCAGCGGTCGAGCTCCTCCCGGGCGTACGCGTACACCGCCTGGTCCGAGCCGCCGTGGTGCCGGAGGTCGCACACCGCGTCACCGGCGAGACCGCTGCCGCCGCTGCCCTTGGGGCCGGGGTCGGCCACGCGTACGGGGCCGTCGGCCGGCTGCTTGCCGATTCCGGTGAGGCTGTCGGCCGCGTCGGAGTGCGCGGAGACCGTCGGGCGGCCGAGATTCACGGTGAGTACCTTCATAGCGGGACAGGCTAACCGCGAATTCCTCAAAGCCGCTCTTGATTATTAGACCGATGGTGCAAGAGTCACTTATGGTCGAGGGGTGATCGAAGCCCGTCATCTCCGTGTCCTGCGCGCCGTGGCCACCACCGGCTCGTTCTCCGCCGCCGCGCGGGAACTGGGCTGCACCCAGCCTGCCGTCAGCCAGCAGATGAAGGCCCTGGAGGGCTCCGCGGGCACGCCGTTGCTGATCCGTACGGGGCGCGAGATGCGCCTCACCCAGGCGGGAGAGGCGCTGGTTCGCCATGCGTCCGGCATCCTCGCGGGGCTGACCGCCGCGGAGGAGGAAGTCGCCGCCATCGCCGGGCTGCGGGCCGGCCGGGTCCGGCTCGTGTCGTTCCCGAGCGGGAGCTCCACCCTGGTCCCCGGCGCCCTCGCCGCACTGCGCGCCGCGCACCCCGGCACCCAGGTCTCGCTCGTCGAGGCCGAGCCGCCGCGTTCGGTGGAGATGCTGCGCGACGGGGACTGCGACATCGCCCTGGCCTTCCGTTACGGGAACGTCGGCGGCGAGTGGGACGACCTGGTCGTGCGTCCGCTGCTCACGGACCGGCTGGTCGGCCTGGTCCCGGAGGGTCACCGGCTGGCGGGGGCGGACGCGGTGGCCATCGGGGAGCTGGCCGACGAGCCGTGGATCGCCGGCTGCCCGCGCTGCAGGCGCCAGCTGGTGGAGGTCTGCGAGGAGTCCGGCTTCACCCCTCGCATCGATTTCGCCACGGACGACTACCCGGCGGTGATCGGGCTCGTCGGGGCGGGCCTCGGCGTCGCTGTCCTGCCCGAGCTGGCCCTCGAATCCGTACGGCCCAAAGGGACACGCACCGTGACGGTGGAGCCGGCCGTGGAACGGGAGATCGTCGCCCTCACGCTGCCCGACCTCGCCCGGGTGCCGGCGGTGGCGGCGACCCTGGAGCAGCTGTCCCTGGCAGCCGCACGCTGACCGGTCGCGGCACAGCCCGGCCCCGTCCGCCGTGTCCGGCGCCAGGTCCGACGGCGGATCACCGGATGTGAGGAAACGTTTCTGCGTTCGATGGGCGGTGCGAAGCCTCAGGTGTGACCGGCCTCCGGCTCCGGCCCCGGGTGGGTGGAGATCAGGCGGTTGCGGGCGCGGCCCATGAGTTCCTCGCGCTCGTCCTCGGTCAGGCCGCCCCACACGCCGTACGGCTCCCGTACCGCGAGCGCGTGCGCCGCGCACTCGGCGCGCACCGGGCAGCGCATGCAGACCTCCTTCGCCGAGGTCTCACGAGCACTCCGGGCTGCTCCGCGTTCCCCCTCGGGATGGAAGAACAGTGAACTGTCGACCCCGCGGCAGGCGGCCAGCAGCTGCCAGTCCCACAGGTCCGCGTTGGGTCCGGGAAGGCGGGAGAAATCTGCCATTGCGTGTCCCCTCGAAACCTTGCTGGTTCGGAAACGGCATCCTCGACCGTCGGTGCTCATCGGTGACCGGCGTCTCGACCGTACATCTACGGTGTTAGTAGATGTAAATATTACTGATTGTGAATCTAGCCTCAGATGCCAGCAAAAGGGAAGAAAACCCGCTAAATGGGGCAGGCTGCTGTGTGGGGATTCGGTTGACGGGTGAATGACCCCGTGTCGCTCTTCTGTGTGAGCGCCCCCTCACTTAGAGTGCCGAACCGGATGCTTTGGCCCGTAACTCTTTCGAGTGACCGTCGTTGTTGAGGGGGAGGCGGTTGACGGAGAGCGAGCTCGGGCAGATGTCCGAGGGGGTCAACCGCACAGGTGACGACTTGTATCAGCCTGGAGGCTCAAGGTGACGCGCATCAGCTGCGGAGGACGGTCATGACATCCGTCCTCGTCTGCGACGACTCCCCGCTCGCCCGAGAAGCGCTCCGCCGCGCGGTTGCGACCGTGCCCGGCGTCGAGCGTGTGACGACTGCGGCCAACGGTGAGGAAGTGCTCCGCCGCTGGGGGGCCGACCGTTCGGATCTGATTCTGATGGACGTACGCATGCCCGGGCTGGGGGGTGTGGAGACGGTCCGGCGGCTGCTCTCGGCGGACCCCGGGGCCAGGATCATCATGCTGACCGTCGCCGAGGACCTGGACGGCGTCGCGCTCGCGGTCGCCGCCGGTGCCCGCGGCTATCTGCACAAGGACGCCTCGCGTGCCGAGCTGCGCGCGACTGTGACCCAGGCTCTCGCCGATCCGACGTGGCGGCTCGCCCCGCGCCGGCTGCGGTCCGCCGAGATGGGCGCGGCGCCGACACTCACCGCGCGGGAGATCCAGGTGCTCGAAGGCATGAGTCACGGCCGCTCCAACGCGGAGATCGGGCGCGAGCTGTTCCTCTCCGAGGACACGGTGAAGACGCACGCGCGGCGCCTGTTCAAGAAGCTCGGGGCCTCGGACCGTGCGCACGCCGTCGCGCTCGGATTCCGCTGGGGACTGGTCCGCTGAAATCGCGGTACGGCCGGTAGCCGTGCGTTCCCGTCCGCATGGCGGCGGACGGGGCGACGGTGGCGGTGGCTCTGCGGCCGGGCCCCCACCAGCGCTATGTGACGCTTCCTGGCCGATGCCGCATCCTTGGGGTTGTGGAGTTCCTCGAGGAACATTCGGTCGAGCGGAAGGGGAGGGCGCAGGACATGACATCCGGCGCACCCGCTCACAATGCCGGCGACGCACGAGCCGGCGCACACACCGGCGGTACCGACGCGCCCGCCGACCGTTCCGACGCGCCCGCCGATAACGCTTCGGTGCACAACCCTGGACGCGATGATTCGGATCGGACGGCCCCAAGGCACCATGGTCCGATGCGCGAGGACGGGACGACGGTGATCGGTGCTCTGGTGCACCGTGCCGTCGACGGTGACGCGCGGGCCACCCATGATCTGCTGGCCCATGTCCACCCCCTCGCGCTGCGCTACTGCAGGTCCCGGTTGAACCGGCTGCCCGGTGACGCCCGTCACTTCGTGGAGGACCTCGCGCAGGAGGTCTGTGTCGCGGTGCTGATGGCGCTGCCTCGCTACAAGGACACCGGCAGGCCCTTCGAAGCCTTCGTCTTCGCCATCGCGGGCCACAAGGTCGCCGACCTCCAGCGCGCCGCCATGCGGCACCCCGGGTCGACGGCCGTGCCCTCCGACGAGATGCCGGAGCGGCCCGACGACTCACTCGGGCCCGAGGAGCGGGCGCTGCTCAGCAGCGACGCGGCCTGGGCCAAGAAGCTTCTCGCCAATCTGCCGGAGAACCAGCGCGAGCTGTTGGTCCTCCGGGTCGCGGTCGGGCTGACCGCTGAGGAGACCGGGCAGATGCTCGGAATGTCCCCGGGCGCCGTCCGGGTCGCCCAGCACCGTGCGCTGAGCAGACTACGAGCCCTCGCGGGCCAGTGAAGAGCAGTTCCTGAAGGCTCTTGAGGTGTGGAGGAAGCCACAGAACCGTCAAGTGATCTTGATCGTGGAATGAGACACCCCGCGAGGCCGTTAGCATGGACATCCGCACCGATCAAGGCCATTTGGGGAAGGTGTCATGACTGCAAACGTCGACGGAGTGCCCGAGAAATTCGCGACGCTCGGGCTGACATACGACGACGTGCTGCTGCTGCCCGGCGCGTCCGACATGGCGCCCGATCAGATCGATACCTCCTCGTACATCTCGAAGAACGTGCGGGTGAACATCCCGCTGCTCTCGGCTGCGATGGACAAGGTCACCGAGGCGCGCATGGCGATCGCCATGGCCCGGCAGGGTGGCGCGGGTGTCCTGCACCGCAATCTCTCCATCGCCGACCAGGCCAACCAGGTCGACCTGGTGAAGCGCTCCGAGTCCGGCATGGTCACCGACCCGATCACGGTGCACCCGGACGCGACCCTGCGCGAGGCGGACGAGCTCTGCGCGAAGTTCCGCATCAGCGGTGTGCCGGTGACCGACTCGGCGGGCAAGCTGCTCGGCATCGTCACCAACCGCGACATGGCCTTCGAGTCGGACCGCGGCCGCCAGGTGCGCGAGGTCATGACACCGATGCCGCTGGTCACGGGCAAGGTGGGCATCTCCGGCGTGGACGCCATGGAGCTGCTGCGCCGCCACAAGATCGAGAAGCTTCCGCTGGTCGACGACGCCGGGGTCCTCAAGGGCCTGATCACCGTCAAGGACTTCGTCAAGGCCGAGAAGTACCCGAACGCCGCCAAGGACAAGGAAGGCCGGCTGCTCGTCGGCGCCGCCGTCGGTGTCGCCGGGGACGCGTTCGAGCGCGCTCAGGCGCTGGCCGAGGCCGGTGTCGACTTCATCGTCGTCGACACGGCGCACGGTCACTCCCGCCTCGTCGGCGACATGGTCGCCAAGATCAAGTCGAACGCCTCCGGGATCGACGTCATCGGCGGCAACATCGCCACCCGTGACGGCGCCCAGGCACTCATCGACTCGGGCGTGGACGGCATCAAGGTCGGCGTCGGCCCCGGCTCCATCTGCACCACCCGCGTGGTCGCCGGCATCGGTGTCCCGCAGGTCACGGCCATCTACGAGGCCTCGGTCGCCGCGAAGGCGGCCGGTGTGCCGGTCATCGGCGACGGCGGCCTGCAGTATTCCGGCGACATCGCCAAGGCCCTCGTGGCCGGCGCGGACACCGTGATGCTCGGTTCGCTGCTGGCGGGCTGCGAGGAGTCCCCGGGCGAGCTGATGTTCATCAACGGCAAGCAGTTCAAGTCGTACCGCGGCATGGGTTCGCTCGCCGCCATGCAGACCCGCGGCGACCAGCGGTCGTACTCCAAGGACCGTTATTTCCAGGAGGGCGTCGCCTCCGACGAGAAGCTGGTTCCCGAGGGCATCGAGGGCCAGGTTCCCTACCGTGGCCCGCTGTCCGCGGTGGTCCACCAGCTCACCGGCGGTCTGCGCCAGTCGATGTTCTACGTCGGCGGCCGGACGGTTCCGGAGCTCCAGGACAACGGTCGCTTCGTCCGGATCACCTCGGCGGGTCTCAAGGAGAGCCACCCGCACGACATCCAGATGACGGTCGAAGCGCCGAACTACAGCAGGAAGTAACACATAGACGCAGGTGAGGGGCGGACCGGGGTTCCCGGGACCGCCCCTCATGTGTGTGTCGGGGATACTGGTCAGCGCAGACGTAGAGGAAAGGCCACATCATCGTGACTGAGATCGAGATCGGGCGCGGCAAGCGCGGTCGGCGGGCATACGCGTTCGACGACATCGCTGTCGTGCCGAGCCGGCGTACCCGCGACCCGAAGGAGGTCTCGATCGCCTGGCAGATCGACGCCTACCGTTTCGAGCTGCCCTTCCTGGCCGCCCCCATGGACTCGGTGGTCTCCCCGCAGACTGCCATCCGCATCGGCGAGCTGGGCGGCCTCGGTGTCCTCAACCTCGAGGGGCTGTGGACCCGCCACGAGGACCCGCAGTCGCTTCTCGACGAGATCGCCGAGATGCCCGTCGAGGCCGCCACCCCGCGGCTCCAGGAGATCTACTCCGCCCCCATCCAGGAGGAGCTGATCGGCCGGCGCATCAAGGAGGTCCGCGACTCCGGTGTCGTGACCGCCGCCGCGCTGTCGCCGCAGCGCACCGCGCAGTTCTCCAAGGCCGTCGTCGACGCGGGCGTGGACATCTTCGTCATCCGCGGTACGACGGTCTCCGCCGAGCACGTCTCCAGCGCTGCCGAGCCGCTCAACCTGAAGCAGTTCATCTACGAGCTGGACGTCCCGGTCATCGTCGGCGGCTGCGCCACGTACACCGCCGCCCTCCACCTGATGCGCACCGGCGCGGCCGGTGTTCTGGTCGGCTTCGGCGGCGGCGCCGCGCACACCACGCGCAACGTCTTCGGCATCCAGGTCCCGATGGCGACCGCGGTCGCCGATGTGGCCGGGGCCCGCCGTGACTACATGGACGAGTCCGGTGGCCGGTACGTGCACGTCATCGCGGACGGCGGCGTCGGCTGGTCCGGCGACATCCCCAAGGCGGTCGCCTGTGGCGCGGACGCCGTGATGATGGGCTCGCCGCTGGCCCGCGCCACGGACGCGCCGGGCCGTGGCCGGCACTGGGGCATGGAGGCTGTCCACGAGGACGTGCCGCGCGGCAAGCTGGTCGACCTGGGTTCCGTCGGCACGACCGAGGAGGTCCTGACCGGTCCCTCGCACAGCCCCGACGGCTCGATGAACATCTTCGGCGCGCTGCGCCGGGCGATGGCCACCACGGGCTACAGCGACCTCAAGGAGTTCCAGCGGGTCGAGGTGACGGTGGCGGACTCGCAGCACCGCCGCTGATTCCCCGCGCGGCACGCACGACGGCCCGGACCGCAGGAAGTGGTCCGGGCCGTCGTGCGTGTGCAGTGAGGTGTCAGCCGGCGCGCTTGGCGCCACCGAAGGCGGCCACCGGACCCAGGAGGAGAAAGAGGTACGTCATGAAGCCGGCCGCCCCCTTCCAGAGGTCGAAGACGTCACCGAAGTGGTCGAAGAAGATCTCGGAGAAGCCGACGCCGTTGGCCTCCGCGAGGATCATCGACATGCCGACGAGCTGGCCGAGAAGAACGGCGGCCAGGGAGAAGACGACACTGGCACCGAGGACGGCGGGGTTGCCGCCGCCGACCTTGCTCCCGGCGAAGCCGACCAGGAAGCCGACACCGACGGCCGCGTAGCCGACCTCACGCTCGATGGACCCGGCGAGGACGCCGTAGAGGACGGCGGCCACGATCGCGGCACCCAGGGCGGCCAGCACGCCGAGCCCGACCTTGTTGCCGGCTGCCTGCGGGGCGGGCGGGAACGGGCCGCCGAACTGGTTGGGCTGCTGACCCGCGAACGGGTTGCCGGGCTGAGCGGGCTGCTGACCCTGCTGACCCGCGAACGGGTTGCCCGTCGGCGCGCCGGGCTGCTGACCCGCGTAGGGGTTGCCGGGCTGAGCGGGCTGCTGCGCCGCATACGGGTTGCCGGGCGCCGCATACGGGTTGCCGTCAGCGGGATAACCGCCGTAGGGCTGCTGCGGTGGGTTCGGCGGCTGTACGGGCTGGCTCATGAGCGGTTCCCCCTGGGACGTACGCACAGGTGCGCGAGAAGTGACGCCGCAGGCTAGCAGTCCGCACCGGCACGGCCCATCGGTCATCCCGACGGGACTTCCCGGGGGCGCGTCACAGACGGTGTGCGGCTCCCGCCGGGGTGGCTCCCCGGGTGTCCAGGAGGAGCTGGGCCTTCACCGCGAGGCCCTGGAGGTCGTAGGTGCGGTGGTGCTGGAGAAGGACCGTCAGATCGGCTCCGGCGGCGGCCTCGTAGAGGGAGTCGGCGCGCGGAACGGGCAGGTCGCGCACCCGCCAGTCCAGGACGTGCGGGTCGTGGTAGCCGATCTGGGCACCCATGTCCATCAGCCGGGTCGCGATCTCGCGGGCGGGCGAGGCCTCCTGGTCGGCGAGATCCGGCTTGTACGTGACGCCGAGCAGCAGCACCCTGGCCCCTCGGACGGACTTGCCGTGCTCGTTCAGCAGGGTCGCGCAGCGCTGGATCACATAGCTCGGCATCCGGTCGTTGATGTCCTTGGCCAGTGAGACCATGCGCAACGGGTGGCCGGGCGTACGGCTGTTGTACGGGAAGTAGCCGGGGTCCACCGGGGCGCCGTGGCCGCCGACACCGGGGCCGGGCCGGAACGGCTCGAAGCCGAACGGTTTGGTCTCGGCACACCTGATGACGTCCCAGAGGTCGACGCCGAGGTCGTGGCAGAGCACCGCCATCTCGTTGACCAGGGCGATGTTGACGTGCCGGAAGTTGGTTTCGAGGACCTTCGTCATCTCCGCCTCGCGCGGCCCGCGGGCTCGGACGACCTTGTCGGTGAGGCGCCCGTAGAAGGCGGCGGCCGATTCGGTGCACGCGGAGGTGAGGCCGCCGATCACCTTCGGGGTGTTGCCGTACACATGGGTGCGGTTGCCGGGGTCGAGACGGCCGGGGGAGTGGGCGAGGTGGAAGTCCCGTCCGGCGCGCAGCCCGGAGCCCTCCTCCAGAAGGGGGAGCACGACGTTCTCGGTGGTGCCGGGCGGCACGGCCGATTCCACCAGGACGGTGGTGTGCGGCCGCAGCCGGGCGGCGAGGGCCCGCGCCGCGTCGGTCACCGCGCCGAGGTCGAGGCTGCGGTCCGGCCCCAGGGGGGTGGGCGCGCAGATCGCGGCGGTGCGCACCCGGCCCAGCTCGGCCGGGTCGGCGGTGGGCCGGAATCCGCCCGCGACCATCCGGCGGATGTCGGAGGCGCTGAGGGATCCCTCGACCGGCGTACGGCCTGCGGAGAGTTCGGCGAAGGGGCGTGGGTCGGTGTCGTAGCCGACGGTGTGGATTCCCACGCCCACGGCTGCTTGGGCGAGGGGCAGGCCGAGGTGACCGAGTCCGATGACGGCGAGGTCTGCGGGCATGTGGGCCGTCCTTCCCTAAGGCCAAGAGACAGAAAGCGCAACTGCTGGGGACAGCGCCATGTCAGACTAGGCGTAAATATTACCTATATGTCGGATTCTGTGACTCTCGTGAGGCGGGTGTTGTCCACAGGCGGTGGCTGAAGTCGTGGACCACGGACAGAATCGAGGGGTGGGCACGGGCGCCCGGCCCCCGGCCGGTCCTCGCCACGTGCCGTACCACCCCGATGCACCGGGACTACCGGGAGGCAGCAGTGAGGACAGCGACACTGGGACCCACGGAGCGCGCCGAGGCGCTGACCGCGATGGCCGAGCGCGAACTGGACGTGCTGGTCGTGGGCGCGGGCGTGGTCGGCGCCGGTACTGTGCTGGACGCGGCCACCAGAGGACTCTCGACCGGGCTGGTCGAGGCGCGCGACTGGGCGTCGGGCACGTCCAGCAGGTCGAGCAAGCTGATCCACGGCGGGCTGCGCTATCTGGAGATGCTGGACTTCGCGCTCGTACGAGAGGCGCTGAAGGAGCGCGGACTCCTGCTGGAGCGGCTCGCGCCGCACCTGGTGAAGCCCGTTCCCTTCCTCTATCCGTTGCGGCACAAGGGCTGGGAGCGGCTGTACGCCGGCTCGGGCGTCGCGTTGTACGACGCGATGTCGGTGTCCTCGGGCCACGGCCGCGGGCTGCCCGTGCACCGGCATCTCTCCCGCAGCCACGCCTTGCGGGTCGCCCCCGCGCTCAAGAAGGACGCCCTGGTCGGAGCCCTGCAGTACTACGACGCTCAGATGGACGACGCGCGCTACGTGGCGACCCTGGTGCGCACGGCCGCGGGCTACGGCGCGCACGTCGCCAACAGGGCGCGGGTGACCGGGTTCCTGCGGGAGGGCGAGCGGGTCGTCGGCGCGCGGGTGCAGGACGTCGAGGGTGACGGGGAGTACGAGGTCAGGGCCAAGCAGGTGGTCAACGCGACCGGGGTGTGGACGGACGACACCCAGGCGCTGATCGGCGAGCGCGGACAGTTCCACGTCCGGGCGTCGAAGGGCATCCATCTCGTCGTGCCCAAGGACCGCATCCACTCCTCGACAGGGCTCATCCTGCGGACCGAGAAGTCCGTGCTCTTCGTGATCCCGTGGGGACGGCACTGGATCATCGGCACGACCGACACCGACTGGGACCTGGACAAGGCCCATCCGGCGGCTTCCAGCGCCGACATCGACTATCTGCTCGAACACGTGAACTCGGTGCTGAACACCCCACTGGGCAGGGATGACGTCGAGGGCGTCTACGCCGGACTCCGGCCCTTGCTGGCCGGTGAGTCGGATGCCACGAGCAAGCTCTCCCGGGAGCACACGGTGGCCCATCCGGCGCCCGGGCTCGTCGTCGTGGCGGGCGGCAAGTACACGACGTACCGGGTGATGGCGAAGGACGCCGTCGACGAGGCGGTGCACGCGCTGGACCAGCGGGTGGCGGACTGCGTCACGGAGGACATCCCGCTGCTGGGCGCCGAGGGCTACCGTGCCCAGTGGAACGCCCGCGCCCGGATCGCCGCCCGCACCGGGCTGCACGTCGCCCGGGTGGAGCATCTGCTCAACCGGTACGGCTCGATGACCGAGGAGCTCCTCGAGCTCGTGCAGGGAGACCCCTCACTGGGCGAGCCGCTGGCGGGCGCCGAGGACTATCTGCGGGCCGAAGTCGTCTACGCCGCTTCGCACGAAGGCGCCCGGCACCTCGACGACGTCCTGACGCGGCGCACCCGGATCTCCATCGAGACCTTCGACCGGGGCACCCGCTGCGCCCGCGAGTGCGCCGACCTGATGGCGACGGTGCTCGGCTGGGACACGGGCCAGGTCGAACGCGAGGTGGAGCACTACCGCAAGCGGGTGGAGGCGGAGCGGGAGTCCCAGCGGCAGCCGGACGACCAGACGGCGGACGCGGCACGGCTGGGGGCACCGGACATCTTGCCCCTCTGAGGATCCTGCCCGGGAGGGGACCGGGCAGGACTCCGCCTCCAGCAGCCCCGCTTCGAGGGTCTCGCCGGGCGGTGGGCCGGTGCCGGCCCGGAAGTGAGGACGTGACGGCCGTCGCGGGTCGCGGCGGTCCGCACGTAACTGCCGGTGTGCCCGTTGTGGCCTTGGACGGTGGTGCCGCAGGAGAGTTTTCGCAGATGGGTCCCCCTTCCGCACGAGCCGTGCGCCGGCACCGGTGGACGGGCCATGGCCGTACCGACCGCGGCGCCGGGGGTGAGGGGCTGGTCCGACGGGCCGGCGCCCGTGGGTGCCGGGTCCGCGGTGGGCTGGGGCGACGTGCAGTCGTACAGGCCGCTGGTGTGGGTCAGCAGTGCGCGCAGGGTGATGGCGGATCCGTCGGCTCCCCGGCCGTGCACGGGGCCCGGCAGATAGCTTTGTTCAGGGCCCCGCGCAGCCGTGCACCACCTCGCCGCCGGGGGGCGTCGCGGCGCGCCGGGAAGGCGGCCGCCGGGGCGCGGCCCTCGACGACGAACCGGGGGAGGTAGGACGATGCGGTCGTGAGGTGTGGTTCGCTGGACATGCTCGCGCTTCCCACGGCGAGCAGAGCCAACACCAGCGGGGCGGCGAGCAGCGCCCTGAACATCGGCATGGCGGGGTGTTCCTTCCTCCGGCCACATCATGGCCGACCCCGGACCCGGGACCATGACCGGTCCTGGGGTGAGGGACAATGAACGCTCTGCCAGGGCGGGTTGATCGCAGAGGGGACGCATGTCGGAGGCGGAGCAGGCGCGGGAGCCCCAACGGGACACGGACGGACGTCTCCTCGCGGGGCGGTACCGCCTCGGGGAGGTGCTCGGCCGGGGCGGCATGGGCACGGTCTGGCGTGCTGCCGACGAGACGTTGGGGCGTACGGTCGCGGTCAAGGAACTGCGGTTCCCGTCGTCCATCGACGAGGACGAGAAGCGGCGTCTCATCACGCGAACCCTGCGTGAGGCGAAGGCGATCGCGAGGATCCGCAACACCAGTGCGGTGACGGTCTACGACGTGGTCGAAGAGGACGACCGGCCGTGGATCGTCATGGAGCTCATCGAGGGCAAGTCCCTCGCCGAGGTGATCCGTGAGGACGGGACGCTGACGCCGAGGCGCGCGGCGGAGGTGGGCCTCGCCATCCTCGACGTGCTGCGCTCGGCGCACCGCGAGGGCATCCTGCACCGCGACGTGAAGCCGTCCAACGTGCTGATCTCGGAGGACGGCCGGGTCGTCCTGACCGACTTCGGGATCGCCCAGGTCGAGGGTGACCCCTCCGTCACCTCGACGGGCATGCTCGTCGGCGCCCCCTCCTACATCTCGCCCGAGCGGGCCCGGGGCCACAAGCCGGGGCCGCCCGCCGACCTGTGGTCGCTGGGCGGGCTGCTGTACGCGAGCGTCGAGGGCCGCCCGCCGTACGACAAGGGTTCGGCCATCGCCACGCTGACGGCGGTGATGACGGAGCCGGTCGAGCAGCCGGCGAACGCGGGGCCGCTGGAGGAGGTCATCTACGGCCTGCTGGCCAGGGACCCCGACCAGCGGCTGGACGACGCCGGGGCGCGCGTCCTGCTCAACGCGGTGATCAATGCTCCGGAAAAGCCTGTCGTACCTCCGGCCGACTCCACCCAGATCATGGCGCTGCCCACGATCGGTGACTCCAAGAGCGACAAGGAAAGCAGGGGCGGCAAGGGCACCAAGGGCACCAAGGGCAGCAGGGGCGACGCCAAGGGCGGTGGCAAGAAGGCCGCCGCCGCCGCATCCGTCGCTGCCGCTGCCGCCGTGTCCGCCCCGGCCGGCGAAGGCAGCGGCTCCGGGCCCGTCGCGGGCTCCGGGAAACCGGCCACCGGTGACTCCGGCGCTGCGGGCCAGGCTGAAGGTTCCTCGTCCGGTTCGTCGCCGGCGACCACTTCGGTCGGCGTGTCCGGGATCGCCGAGAACACGCGGGAACGGCTGCGTGCTGCGCTGCGGTCCGTACGCAACGCGAAGTCCCCGGCGGCCGCGGCCGCTGTCCCCCCGGAGCCCTCGCGGGCGCCGGGCACCCCGGCCGCCATGGCATCGGCTTCCGGGCCGGCCGTGCCGTCCGGCCGCCCGGCGGCGACCCGCGCGTCGATCACCGATGTCGTGCCGCGCCGCACGCTGGCAGTCATCGCCGGTGTCGTCGTGCTCGCCGTCCTCGGCACGGTCCTGGCGCTCACGTGGGGCGACGACGACACGGGCAACGAGGGCGGCGGCTCCAAGGGCGACACCGCCGCGTCGGCCGGTGCGACGTCCGGTGGCGAGGCCGAGCCCGCCACCGGCGGCGGCGCCGGCAAGGGCGAGGACAGCACCCAGGACGGCGGCAAGGACGGCCAGGGGCAGGACAAGGGCGAGGCGTCCGGCGACACGTCGCCCTCGCCGGAGGCCGACGAGCCGTCCCCGGACCCGGACGCGCTGCCCACCGGGTACAAGACCGTCACCAACGAGCAGTTCCACTTCTCCATGGCGATGCCCGCGAATTTCACGTTCGACAAAATAGCGGGGAAGAACTCGGGCGCCATCTACAACGCCGACGGCGGCTTCCCCCGGGTCCAAGTCGACTACAACTCCTCCCCGAAGGACGACGCGGCAGCCGCCTGGGCCGGGGCGGTCGCGGCCACCAGGAGCCTCAGCAACGGCTACAAGCACCTCGGGATAAGGAAGGTCGAGTTCAACGGCTACCCGACCGTCGCCGACTGGGAGTTCACCCGCGATCAGCAGGGTATGCCGGTCCGCGTCCTCAACCGGGGCTTCAAGGTCGACGCCACCCACGGCTACTCGATCATGATCAGCTGCAAGGCGGACGCATGGGACGGCGCGGAGTGCCGGACGCTGCGTGAGACGGCGCACGCCACCTTCGCTCCGACCGACTGACCTGCCCGTGCGGCCGGGTTGCCGTGACCGGCCGCACGGCCGCGACTTGGCACGTATGGTGAGAGGCCGAAGACCGTACGCAGCCGGAGTGGTGGTCAATGCGCAGCAAGTGACCGCGATCGATGGATTCACGTGGTCTCGGTGACCGGGGGAACAGCGCGCTCTGGGGAGGCGTCGTGGACGACTATGCGGGTCGGGTGCTTGCCGACCGCTACCGCCTTCCGCTGCCCCCGTCCGATGCGTACGAACTGGTCGAGACGCGGGCGTTCGATACGTACAGCGGACAAGAAGTCCTGGTCCGTCAGGTGCCGTTGCCGGAGGTCGTGGACGCCGAGGTGCTCGACGGCGACGGCCTGCCCTCGGCCCGGCGCGCCACCGGGCGTACGGTGCGGCGGCCCACGGACCCCGCGGTCCGGCGCGCGATCGAGGCCGCACAGGCGGCGGCCCAGGTGCCCGATCATCCTCGTCTTGATCAGGTGTTCGACGTGTTCGCCGAGGCGGGATCGCTCTGGATAGTGAGTGAACTGGTCGCCGCCCGGCCGCTGGCCGCACTTCTCGCGGAGCGGCCCCTCAACCCGTACCGGGCCGCCGAGATCGGCTCCGACGTGCTCACGGCGCTGCGGGTGCTGCACGCGCACGGCTGGACCCACCGCAACATCACGGTCCGCACGGTGCTGGTCTGCGACGACGGCCGCGTCGTGCTGACGGGTCTCGCAGCAGGCGCCGCCGAGGAGGCGCTCTGCGGATACGTCCCGGCGCCGCAGCCGGACGAGGAGGACCTTTACGGGCCCCCAGCAGTCGAATCGGGTCCCACCGGCCCGTACGATCCGCCGGCGGTCGAATCGGGTCCCACCGGCCCGTACGATCCGCCGGCGGTCGAATCCGGCCTCACCGGCCCGTACGATCCGTCGGCGGTCGAGTCCGGGCCGTACGAGCTCCCCGCCGTCGGGTCCGGTGCGTACGAGCCGGGTGCCGGTGTACCCGGGCACGGCGCGCTGCCCGCGCCGGGGGGCCTGTCCGCCTCCAAGGCGTCCACCGACGGGGTGCCGGCAGCCGGCTCCCACGCCGGGATCGAGGTGGCACAGCCCGCCCCGCCCCCTGCCCTGCCCACCACGGAGTCCGCCGAGGGGGGCCCGGCGCAGCTGCGTGCCGCCCGCGCCGCGGCCCGTGAGGAGCCCGGTGAGGGGCCCTCCGCCCCTCCCGCCCCCGGGCTCCCGCAGCTGACCGGCACCTGGGGCGGGGCGGCCGACGCCCCGTACCCGTACGTCGACGATGACGATGACGATGACGAAGACGACGGGGGCCCGGAAGGCCCCGGGCCCCCGGGACGGCGTGTCCATCTCGCAGGCACCTGGGGCGACGGTCCCGGCGCCGGCCGCTCCGTGCCCGCGGGCGGCTCCGGAGGACCGGGCGGCTCCGGCGAGGACGCGCTGCGCGCCGACGCCCGGCGCCTCGGCGGCGGATCGGCAGAGCGCCAGGACCGGCTGCCGCAGCCCGTGCCCGCCCGCGCGCCCGCCGGAGGGTGGGACGAGGTCGTCGCCGGGAGCGGAGCCACCCCCGCCTACCGGGGCCCGGCCACTCCCCTCGCCGCGGAGCGCGCCAGGCAGGCCCGTATCGCCGTCGTCGGCGCGGTCACCGAGCGGTGGGCGCCCGAGCAGGCGGGACCGGTCCACGACAACTGGCAGCTCGCCCCGCCCATCGGCCCCTCCACCGACCTGTGGGCGCTCGGCGCACTGCTCTACCGTGCCGTGCAGGGCCACGCGCCGTATCCGGAGGAGAACGCCGCCGAGCTCGTCCAGATGGTCTGCGGCGAGCCGCCGGCCTTCGCGGAGGAGTGCGGCCCGCTGCGCCCCGTCGTCGAATCACTGCTGCGCCAGGACCCCACGGAGCGCCCCGACTTCGAGGAGTTGCGCGGCTGGCTGCGCTCGCTCGTGCGTTCGGCGCCGGAGCCCGAGGCCGGTGCCGACATCGTCACGCTGCCGCCCGCCGACGCCACCCGCCTGCCGGTCGTACGCCGCCGGGGCGAGCTGGTGCGCCGCCGCCGCGGCCGTGGCGGCGCGGGCCGGCACCGCCAGGGAAAGCCGGCGCGTCGCGACAAACAACAGACGTACGAGCAGCAGCAGACGTACGAGCAGCAGCAGACGTACGAGCAGCCGCAGGTGTACGAGAAGCCGCCGCGCGCGCCCCGCGAGCCCAAGGGGCCCAAGGTGCTGCGCCAGCCGCAGCCCGGTGGCCGGGCGCCGCGACGGCTCGGACGGCTGCTGCTGGTGCTGATACTGCTGGCGATGGCCGCTGCCGTGGCATACGCCATGCTGTTCATGCCGAAGGAAGGCCCGGGGACGGGGGCAGCGCCTTCAGGCTCCGTCGCACCGGCGGACCCGGAGCCCGGCAACAGCCCGTCCACCGAGGCGCCGGCGTCCTCCGGCCCCTCGGGATCGTCGGGCTCGGAGAAGCCGCAGACCAGCCGCTCCGCCATCGCCCTCGCACCGGGATACGAGCTGCGCAAGGACGCCGAAGGCTTCGAGCTCGGCGTGCCGGAAAACTGGCAGCGCAGTCCGGCCAACGCGGACCGTCAGGTCCGCTACGGCAGCGACGGGTTCAGTGTGCTCGTCGTGCCCGGCCGGGACACCGTCAAGGCCAACGGCGACGACCCGTTGAACTACCAGCGGGACAAGGAACCCGAGTTGCAGTCCTTCCGGGAGTCCACCTGGGCCACGTCCACCGGCCTGCGCCGGGTCGACGTCGGGCGACAGGCCATGGCAGAGGGCCAGTTCACCTGGCAGGAGAGCACCGGCCGTGAGGTGTACGTCCGTAACCTGGTCATGATCGTGGACGGCAGGTATCACATCGTCCAGGTCATCGGCCCGGAGAGCGAGCGGGACAAGGTCTCCGACATCTACGGGCAGGTCATATCCACGTATCGCGTGAGCTCCTGACGGGTCGGCAGCGAAACGCGACAAGCATCACAGTGCGGTCTCGTGGGCGATGCGAGGTTACGTGGCACCGCCTCCCCTCCGTACCCTGTCGTCCCAAGGAACGGGGCGAGGACACACGTGGAACACGCGCAGGGAACGGACGCGGGAATCGTACTGGCCGGGCGTTACCGGCTGGGTGACGTCCTGGGCCGCGGCGGTATGGGCAAGGTGTGGCGCGCACATGATGAGGTGCTCCACCGGACCGTCGCGGTCAAGGAGCTGACGGCCGGGCTGTACGTCGCCGAGGCGGACCGGGCCGTGCTGCACGCCCGCACGCAGAAGGAGGCGCGCGCGGCGGCCCGGATCACGCACTCCGGGGTCGTCACCGTGCATGACGTCATCGAGTACGACAACCGCCCATGGATCGTCATGCAGTACGTCGACGGGCCCTCGCTCGCCGACGCGACGAAGGAGTCGGGCGAGGTGGAGCCGCGCGAGGCGGCCAGGATCGGGCTCCAGGTGCTGAGCGCCCTGCGGGCGGCGCACGGCGCCGGTGTCCTGCACCGGGACGTGAAGCCGGGTAACGTCCTGCTCGCCAGGGACGGCCGGGTCCTGCTGACCGACTTCGGGATCGCCGCGATCGAGGGCGACTCCACCATCACCAGGACAGGTGAACTGGTGGGTTCCATCGATTATCTGGCACCCGAGCGGGTGCGCGGCGGCGACCCGGGCCCCGCGTCCGACCTCTGGTCGCTGGGGGCCACGCTCTACACGGCCGTCGAGGGGACTTCGCCCTTCCGCCGTACGTCCCCGATCTCCACCATGCAGGCCGTCGTCGCGGAGGAACCGCCGCCGTCGCTGCGCGGCGGCGCGCTGGCGCCCGTGATCACCGCGCTGCTGCGCAAGGACCCCGCGGACCGTCCGACGGCCGAGGAGGCCGAGCGCATGCTGCTGGACGCGATGGAGGGGCGTAAGCCCCGTGCCGCGCAGGCGCACGTGCCGACGCAGCGGGTGTCCGAGGACGACCTGCGCACCTTCTCCACCCCGGACGGTTCCACCGCCCACCTGCCCCTGCCGCCCGTGCCCCCGCACACCTCGGCGCCCATCACCCGGCGCAGCCGGGGCCGGTGGCGCACCGCCCTGCTGGTCGTCGCGGCGGCCGCCCTCATCGGCGGCGCGGCGGGCCTGGTCGTGATGAAGGCGGGGGGCGGCAGCGGAGGCGCGGCGGACCGGAGTACCACCGGCCCGGCGCAGGTGCCTACCGCCTCCGCCTCCGCCGCCGATGCCCCGGCCGGGGAAGGGGGCGAGAAGGGGGACGAGCCCGTCCTGAACGAGATACCCGACGGCTGGAACCGGGTCGACGACCCCGAGGGCTTCAGCCTCGCCGTCCCCGACGGCTGGGAGCGGCAGGTGAACAGCGGCCAGATCGACTACACCCCCGACAACGGCGCGCACCGCATCCGGATCAGCCTCGATCCGCTGCCCGACTTCGCCCACTCGTACGCGCACATGCAGAGCATCGAGAAGGACCTGGCCGCGCGTCTGCCGGACTACCGGCGTCTGACGCTGGAGGAGAACGTCTTCCGCGACCGCCCCGGATCCCGCTGGGAGTTCACCTGGGTCGAGTCCAAGGACCACCCGGGCCCGCGCCACGGCATCGACCAGATGTACTTCGCCGAGACGGGCGGCCCGGAGTACGCGCTCTACCTGACGGGGCCGGACGGGGACCGCGACGAGACCCGGCAGCTGTTCGAGACGATGCTGCGCAGCTGGGAACCGCCGGAGCAGACGGGCTGAGGTGTGATCCCGGGGAGGGCGAAGGAAATCCGCGCCGAGGTGGCCGAGCGGCTGAAGATTCACTATTCCTGACGCCCGATCCAACAGGGGCGGTGCATCGCCCCTGATCAGCGCTTATACAGCCAGTGATCACTGGCTGTATGACCGGGCGCGGCAGGAGTCTCTGGCGGGGTCTGTGAAAACCTGTTACCCACGGGTACCCAAAGTGGGCGGGTGGACATACTCTCGCCCTCATGACGGACTCGCAGGCCTCCACGACCACCTCCGCCGCCTCCGGCACCCGCGTCGGCACCAATCCGGTGGCCGCCTCCCCGGCGGGCGCGCGTACCGCCGCCGACGTGGTCACCCCAGAGGTGATCGCCCAGCTGACCCGTGACGTCGTCGGCTCCGGCCGCACGGCCAACCACAGCCCCTTCACCGGGGAGAAGCTGGCCGACCTGCCCGAGTCCACCCCCGAGGACGTGGAAGCGGCCTTCGAGCGCGCCCGCGCCGCCCAGCCGTCCTGGGCCGCGACCCCCGTCCGGGCCAGGGCCGCCGTGCTGCTTCGCTTCCACGACCTGGTCCTGCAGCGCCAGTCCGAGGTCCTCGATCTCATCCAGCTGGAGACGGGCAAGGCCCGGCTGCACGCCCACGAGGAGGTGCAGGCCGTCGCCGTCGCGGCCCGGCACTACGGGCGCAAGGCCGCCTCCTACCTCAGGCCGAAGCGGCACACCGGGGCGATCCCGACCCTCACCAAGGTCACCGAACTGCGCCAGCCACGCGGGGTCATCGGTCAGATCGCCCCCTGGAACTACCCGCTCGAACTGTCCGTCGGCGACGCGTTGCCCGCGTTCGTGTCCGGCAACGCCGTCGTGATGAAGCCTGACACGGAGACCGCGCTGACTGCCCTGTGGGCCCGCGACCTCCTCGTCGAGGCGGGTCTGCCCGCCGAGGTGTTCCGAGTGGTCCTGGGCGAGGGCCCCGTCGTCGGCCCCGAGATCGTCAGCCGCGCCGACTACGTCTCCTTCACCGGCTCCACCCGCACCGGCCGTGAGGTCGCCCAGGGCGCAGCTGCCCGGCTCGTCGGCGTATCCCTCGAGCTCGGCGGCAAGAACGCCATGCTCGTCCTGGAGGACGCGGATGTGGAGAAGGCCGCCGCGGGCGCCGTCCGCGCCTGCTTCTCCTCGGCGGGGCAGCTCTGCATCTCCATCGAGCGGCTGTACGTCCACGAGTCGGTCGCCGACGACTTCGTGGAACGCTTCGCCGCCCGTACGAAGGCCATGCGGCTCGGTAATGCCCTCGCGTACGGCGCCGACATGGGCTCCCTCGTCGGCGAGCGGCAGCTGGAGACCGTCAGCCGGCATGTGGCCGAAGCGGTGGAGAAGGGCGCCACGCTCGTCGCGGGCGGTGTCGCCCGCCCCGACATCGGCCCGCTCTTCTACGAGCCGACCATCCTCGACGGCGTCGAGGCGCCCATGGCCGTCTGCGGCGAGGAGACCTTCGGCCCGGTCGTCTCGATCTACCGCTTCAGCGACGACGACGAGGCCGTCTCCCTCGCCAACGCCACCCCGTACGGCCTCAACTCCAGCGTATGGACGAAGAACTCCGGGCGCGGCCACCGCGTGGCCGCGCGGCTGCGGACCGGCACCGTCAACATCAACGAGGGGTACGCACCCGCGTACGGCAGCGTCCAGTCGCCCATGGGAGGCATGAAGGACTCCGGCCTCGGCCGGCGGCACGGCTCCGAGGGCATCCTGAAGTACACCGAAGCGCAGACGGTCGCCCAGCAGCGGCTGATCCCCCTCGCCCCGGCCTTCGGGATGGACGACGAGAAGTACGCCGCCTTCATGAGCCGCAGCCTCAAGGCGATGAAGGCCTTCCGGCTGCGCTGAGCTGCCCCCTCAGCGACCACCTATCTGTCCTTTTCGTACCGAGGAGAGCCATGTCCCAGGACAGCCCTGCCCAGAATCAGGCCGGCCCGTCCGCTCCGGCGGCGGACGACGACGCGTACGACTACGACGTCCTCGTCGTCGGCTCGGGCTTCGGCGGCGCGGTCTCGGCCCTGCGGCTGAGTGAGAAGGGGTACCGGGTCGGCGTCCTGGAAGCGGGCCGCCGCTTCACGCGCGCGACCCTGCCCAAGAACTCCTGGGACATCAAGAACTATCTGTGGGCCCCGGCGCTCGGCCTGTTCGGAATCCAGCGGGTGCATCTGCTGGGCAAGGTGATGGTGCTGGCAGGCGCGGGTGTCGGCGGAGGTTCCCTCAACTACGCCAACACGCTGTACGTGCCGCCCACGTCGTTCTTCGAGGACCGCCAATGGGCCGGCATCACCGACTGGAAGGACGAGCTCGCGCCGTACTACGACCAGGCGAAGCGGATGCTCGGAGTACGACTCAACCCGACCGTGACCCCGGCGGATGTCCACCTCAAGGCCGTGGCCGAGACCATGGGCGTCGGCGACTCCTTCCATCTCGCACCGGTCGGCGTCTTCTTCGGCGACGGCCAGGACGCCGACGGCGCGGCGCGCACGAAGCCCGGCGGGGAGGCGGCCGACCCCTACTTCGGCGGCGCGGGCCCCGCCCGCAAGGCCTGCTCCCAGTGCGGCGAATGCATGACGGGCTGCCGTCACGGCGCGAAGAACACCCTCAACGAGAACTACCTCTACCTGGCCGAGAAGGCCGGTGCCGTCATCCACCCGATGACGTCCGTCGTCGCGGTCACGGACGGCCCGGACGGCGGCTACCACGTGTCGACCGTGCCCACGCACCGGCGTCGCAAGGCGGCACCGTCCGTGCTGCGCGCCCGGAAGGTGGTCATCGCCGCAGGTACCTACGGCACGCAGACCCTGCTGCACACGATGAAGGACGAAGGGCTGCTGCCCCGGCTGTCGTCCCGGCTCGGTGAGCTGACCCGCACCAACTCCGAAGGTCTCGTGGGGGCGCAGACCAGCGACCGCCGCTACCGCAGGAAGCACGGCACCGCCAAGGCCGACTTCACCCAGGGTGTCGCCATCACCTCGTCGATCCACCCCGACGAGAACACCCATATCGAGCCGGTGCGTTACGGCAAGGGCTCCAACGCGATGGGGGCACTGACCATCCTCCAGGTGCCCTACAGCACCCACCGGGTGCTGAGCTGGTTCGGCAACGTGGCCAGGCACCCGTGGCTCCTGATGCGCTCGCTGTCCAACCGGCGGTGGTCGGAACGGACCATCATCGGTCTCGTCATGCAGTCGCTGGACAACTCCCTGGTCGCGTACCGCAAGCCAAGCGGCGTCGGCAAGGGCCTGCTCACCGCCCGACAGGGCCACGGGGCGCCCAACCCGACGCAGATCGCGGAGGCGACCCGAGGTGCGACGCTGCTCGCCCAGGAGATCAACGGCTTCGCCGGATCGAACGTCGGTGAGCTGATGGGCACCCCGCTCACCGCGCACTTCCTCGGTGGCTGCCCGATCGGAGCGAGCGCGGAGGAGGGCGTCGTCGATCCGTACCACCGGCTGTACGGGCACCCGGGCATCTCCGTCGTCGACGGATCCGCGGTCTCCGCCAACCTCGGTGTCAACCCGTCGTTGACCATCACGGCGCAGGCGGAGCGCGCGATGTCCTTCTGGCCCAACAAGGGTGAGACGGACCCGCGACCGGCGCAGGACACGGCGTACGAGCGGCTGGCCGCGGTCGAGCCGAAGACGCCCGCCGTGCCGGAGGAGGCGTTCGGCGCCCTGAAGCTGCCGTTTCTGGGCATACCGGTGGTGCCACCGAAGACGGTCGCGTCCGAGTCCTGAGCCGGGCGACGCGGAGGGGCTGCACCCCCCTCCGAGTGCAGCCCCTCCACGTACTGCTGACGACGCCTTACGCGGCGGCGCCGGCGTTCTTGCGGCGTCGCACGAGGAACATCGCGCCGGCACCCAGCACCACGGCCGCGCCGCCCGCGAGGGCGATCACCGATGTGCTGGAGGACGAACCGGTCTCGGCGAGGCTGCCGGTGACCTCGGTGGTGTCGACGGCCGGCTTCGTGTCGGGCACGGGTACCTTGCCGCCCTCCTGGGGCTTCGTGCCGTCCTCGTCACCGGCCTTGACGATCTGGAACTTGTACGCGACGTCCGTGAAGCACGGGCCGGCCTCGATGTCCTCGCCGAAGACGAGCCCGCCGCCGAGACTGAAGCCCGCGCCTACCGGGGCGCTCGCCCGCACCTTGATGCGCAGGTCGATGTCGACCTCGTAACCGGGCTTGATCTCGTCGGTCCGGCCGACGTAACCGGACGACGTGTCCCCGTCCTCCAGGTCTTCCCAGGTGCCCTCCGCCTCGTCGAGAGCCTGGAGCCGGACCTGCTTGGTGGTGAAGAGCTGCGCGCCCGCCTTGTCGGCGGCGGCACCCGCGAAGAACGCGACGTTCTTCACAGTGGTCTTCGAGTCGTTGTAGACGTTGAAGGTGAACCGGTCCCAGCCGCCGCCCCGGACGATCTTGCCGGAGAGGCCGTTGATGGAGAGCTCCAGCGGACGGGGCTCGCACTCGCCGAGCTCCACGTCCCCCTCGTCCTCCTCGTCCTCGGACTCCGGAGCGCTGGGCGTGGGCGTGGCGGACGCCGTCTCGGACTCCCCGGCGGTCGGGGTCGGGGAGGTCGTTCCGAGCGTGGTGCCCTCGGACGACTCCGTGGCCTCCGGAGCGACCGTCGCGGACGGTGAGGCGGACTCGGTGTTCTCAGGGTCGGCCGTCGGGGACGGCGTCTGGCTCTGCGTCTCGCTCGGCGTCCCGCTCGGCGTGGGCGAGGCACTCTCGGTCGTCGTGGTCGCGGGGTCCGCGAACGCGGACGGCGCCGAGAGCAGGACGACCGGGCTTATGACGGCGGTGGCGGCAGCAAGTGCCAGGGTGCGGCGGAGCTTCATCTGGGGCCTCAGCGGGTCCGTGGCACCGCGTGGGCCGCGGTACCTGAAAGGAATGAACGGGCCTGCCGCTGTGGGGACGGTACGAGCCGTTGTATTCGCCATGCATGACCCGTGAAGACACGTGACGGTTGTCCCCGACTTCACAGAATCTTTATGTGGCGCCCGCCACACCCCTGGGCCGGCCGCGCCGGGTGAGCGTGTCTGTCGGGCGCCGCGCCCCTCAGCTCCGGGGGCCTCGTGCACGAAGGTCCGAAGGCGGCCGGTCCCGGGCGTCCCCGGGACCGGCCGCACATGGGGTGACCGTTCCGCTGTCCCCTGCGGACCGGTCACACACGCCGGGTCGTGGTCCCACGACGCACCTGCGGTACGTCACACGTCCCGGCGTGGCCACGCGTGGATTCCTGCCGCTGCCGCCCCTGGCTGGCGCGGACACCAGGACCAACGAAGCCGTCCGTGGGCCGGTCATCCGCCGTACGGGTGAGGCCGGGCCCGAACGCGGGTACGGCCGTACAGCCTTCCCGTACGTCACACCCGGCCGCGGCAGAGTTCCAGCAGCGTCATGGCCAGGGCCGTGCCCGGCTTGCCCAGCGCATCGCCGTAGTGGCTGAGGACGTCCATCTCCCGGGAGAGGTTCACCCGGCGCCCCCCGGACGTGATCCTCGCCTCCTGGATGACCGCCGAGACGGCCATCCGTTCCTGGACAAGGCCGATGATCCGGTCGTCCAGCGCGTCGATGCGCGTCCGGGCGTCGCCGATCAGGGAGGCGGCCTCGTCGGTGTGCGCGCCGGTCCGCTCGGCGGCGGTCTTCGTGGGAGCGGTGCTGTTCATCAGTGACTCCTGAGGAGGTGCGGCCCCCGGAGCGACAGGCCCGGAACGCCAGAGCGCCCCGGGCCTGTCGGCCCGGGGCGCCTGGAACGTTGCTTGTCAGTTGCTCAAGCAGCACGACCATGGCAGCCGGCGGGCCGGGTGCCATAGGTAAAGACGAAGGTCGTGTGCTGACGCATGGGGGCAAGTATGGACCCCGTCCCGGGCCCGGGTCCACGCCGGGCCCGGATGGTGAGACGGGAGCCCGGCGGGGCGATGCTCCACGGCCGGTAGAATTGGGAGGACCGACCCCCTCTCCACCGCCGGAAGGCCGCCCCGTGCCCGCAGCACCCCCCGCCGCCCCCGACACCACGACCGACGTCGTCCTGGTTGTCGACTTCGGCGCCCAGTACGCCCAGCTCATCGCCCGACGCGTCCGTGAGGCCCGGGTCTACAGCGAGATCGTCCCGTCCACGATGCCGGTGGCCGAGATGCTGGCCAAGAACCCCCGGGCGATCATCCTGTCCGGCGGTCCGTCCTCGGTGTACGCGGAGGGTGCGCCCAGCCTCGACCGTTCGCTGTTCGAGGCCGGGGTCCCGGTCTTCGGCATGTGTTACGGCTTCCAGCTGATGGCCACCACGCTCGGTGGCACGGTCGACGACAACGGCGCCCGCGAGTACGGCCGCACCTCGCTCGCCGTCTCCAAGGCCGGCTCCACCCTCTTCGAGGGCACGCCCACCGAACAGCAGGTCTGGATGTCGCACGGCGACGCCTGCTCCGCCGCCCCCGAGGGTTTCACCGTCACCGCGTCCACGGACGTCGTACCGGTCGCCGCCTTCGAGAACGACGAGAAGAAGCTCTACGGCGTCCAGTACCACCCGGAGGTCCTGCACTCCACGCACGGCCAGCAGGTCCTGGAGCACTTCCTCTACCGCGGCGCGGGCATCGAGCCGACCTGGACGACCACCAACGTCGTCGAGGAGCAGATCGCCCTGATCCGCGAGCAGGTCGGCACCAAGCGCGCCATCTGCGGTCTCTCCGGCGGCGTGGACTCCGCGGTCGCCGCGGCCCTCGTGCAGAAGGCCATCGGCTCCCAGCTCACCTGCGTGTACGTCGACCACGGTCTGATGCGCAAGGGCGAGACCGAGCAGGTCGAGAAGGACTTCGTGGCCGCGACCGGCGCGAAGCTGAAGGTCGTCGACGCGGAGAAGCGCTTCCTCGACGCCCTGGCCGGCGTGTCCGACCCGGAGCAGAAGCGGAAGATCATCGGCCGCGAGTTCATCCGCGTCTTCGAGCAGGCCCAGCTGGAGATCCTCCAGGAGGACGGCCCGGAGGTCGCCTTCCTCGTCCAGGGCACGCTCTACCCGGACGTCGTCGAGTCCGGCGGCGGCACCGGCACCGCCAACATCAAGTCCCACCACAACGTGGGCGGCCTCCCCGACGACATCGAGTTCCAGCTCGTCGAGCCGCTGCGCCAGCTGTTCAAGGACGAGGTCCGGATGGTCGGCCAGGAGCTCGGCCTGCCGGAGGAGATCGTCCAGCGCCAGCCGTTCCCCGGCCCCGGCCTCGGCATCCGGATCGTCGGAGAGGTCACCAAGGAGCGGCTCGACCTGCTGCGCGACGCCGACGCCATCGCCCGCGAGGAGCTGACCGCGGCCGGCCTGGACCGCGACATCTGGCAGTGCCCGGTGGTCCTGCTGGCGGACGTCCGCAGCGTCGGCGTCCAGGGCGACGGCCGGACCTACGGCCACCCGATCGTGCTGCGCCCGGTGTCCTCCGAGGACGCCATGACGGCTGACTGGTCGCGCCTGCCGTACGAGACGCTGGCGAAGATCTCCACCCGCATCACCAACGAGGTCGCCGACGTCAACCGCGTCGTCCTCGACGTGACGAGCAAGCCGCCGGGGACGATCGAGTGGGAGTAACTCTCCCCGCAGGGTCAACGCTGCTGCCGTCGCTCATTCGTCCGGGCGGCGGCATCGGCGTACCCGCCGGATATCGCGGGACAGTTCCCCGGCGGGCTGGAGAGGCGAGACTTCCCATGGGGGCAATCATGAGTGCCGCACCCGAGCCCCGACTCGACGCGTAGAAAATTCATGGTCGGTGGTGGCCTGTCGTGCCAGACTTCGGGGCATGTCTGCCGAAGAAGTCCGCGCCCTCCTGTCCGCCCCTGGCAACGACGCGCTCACCTGGAACACCCCGCTGTCCGAGGAGCACGCCGCCCAGCTGATCGCCGCCTGCGCACCCGCCCCCGGGGCACGGATCGCCGACTTCGGCAGCGGCTGGGGCGAGCTGCTGACGCGCCTGGTCGAAGCGGCGCCCGGGTCCACCGGGGACGGCATCGAGACCGACCCGGAAGCCGTCGCGCGAGGGCTTCGGCTGGCAGGGGAGCGCGGGCTCACCGACCGGGTGCGGTTCCACGAGGTGCCGGCCGCCGAGTACCCGGGGGACGGCTACGACCTGGCCGTCTGCATCGGCGCCTCGCACGCCTGGCCCGGAGGCGCTCCGGAGGCGCTGACATCCCTGCGTGCCGCCGTACGGCCCGGGGGCCGGGTGCTGTTCGGGGAGGGCTTCTGGGAGCGCGAGCCCTCGCCCGCCGCGCTGGAAGGCCTCGGCGCGGAACCGGACGACTTCGGCCCGCTCCTGGGTCTGATCCGGCAGGCGGAGGCGGCAGGGCTCCGGCCGCTCCAGGTGACCGTGGCCGACCAGCGCGAGTGGGACCTCTTCGAGTCCGCCGCCAACATCGGCCGGGGCGAGCGCTGGGCACTGGCCCACCCCGGGCACCGGCTGCACGCCCCGGTGACCGAGGCCGTCGACGCCCGCCGCACCGGTTACTACGGCGGATACCGCGGAACGCTGGGCCTCGCCTACCTCGTGCTCAGCGCCTGACAATCGCACATCTGTACAGCAGTCGCCCCCGAGCCGCCCCGATGCGGGACGGACGTGCCCCGTACGGCACAATTCGCAGAAATCAGAGGCGAGTTGGTTCTACCGGGGTGGGAAAGGGCGGCGTTCTCCGTGGCGTTGGACGAGGCTAGGGCGAAAAGTGCGCACGGCGGTGGCTGTACGTGCGGCGACTGCCCGCACGGAGCACGCGAAGGACACCGGCGCGCGGTGGAGGCATTCCTCACCAAGCGGGACGAACTCGCCTCCGGGCAGGGGCTGCCCACCGGCGTCGCCCAGTCCGTGTCCGCCTCCCGGCAGTGGGTGTCGGACGAGCTGACCGAATCGGCCCGCACCGTCGCCGAACGCAGCCGTGAGGCCGGTGACGCCTGGCTCCACACGCTCTGGGTGCGCACCCTCGTGGTCGTCTGGGGCGGCGTCGCCCTGCTCGTCATCGGCGAGGCCGTCACCGCCATCGGTGCCGGCTGGTCCACGGCCCGCACCGCGGGCCTGATCGCCGCACTCGTCACGGCGGGCCTGCTGACCGGCGCCGCCCGTGTCCACCGGGCCCGCGGCGGCCTCCTCGCCCCGCTGATCGGGGAGGACAACCGGCTCTCCACCTCGCGCACCGTCGCCGCCTCCTGGGTGCTGCTCGCCGTCTTCGCGGTGCTCGTCCTCGCGCTGCAACTGGCCGGGGCGTCCGACCACGCCGACCGCGACGCCCTGATCGAGGGCCTGGACCTGGTCCGCTCGGCCGGCGTGCTGACCGTGCTCGCGCTGGTGTGCGCCGTCGCCGTCGTCGTACGCCGGGTGGTGACCGTGCGCGTGCTGGGCCAGCGACTGCAGAAGCTGCGCGCCGACCGCCCGCGGGCCGCGGATCTGCTGACCGACGACTCCGGGCGCGGCAGCTTCACCGATGTGCAGTACGTGCTGGTCAGCGCCGTCGCCGTGCTGTTCGCCGCGGTCCGCCTGGCCCGCCGCCCCGAGCAACTGCCGGATCTGCCGTGGGGCCTGGCGGTCCTGGTGGCCGTCTCGACGGCGACGTACTTCGCCGGGAAGTACGCGGAGGGGGGCCGGCCGGTCATCCTCTCGGTCGTCCGCGCCCGGGAGGCCGGGGATCTGGACGCCCCGATCCGTACCGGCGACGACATCGAGATCCGCGGCGCCGGCTTCGTCCCGCCCGGCGCGGGCAGCCCCGACCGGCTGGCACGGGTGGTCGTGAGAATCGGTCCGGTGCATGTGCACGTACCCCTGATCCCGGTCACCGGAGGCTTCGCCAATCCGGCGGACACGGTGCTCACCGTGCCTGTACCCGTCGAGGTCGAACCCGGATCCGTGGAGGTACAGGTCGTCACGGCGGCGGGCGTGGAGACGAGTTCCTGCCTCATCGATGTCACGGACTGACCCGCATCCCTGGTGAGCGGCACCGAACCGGCGTACGTATGGTCTGTTGACGGGCCGACGGAAGGCGGGCAGTGATGCATGGGTACAGGGGCGGTTCCTACGGGCTGGACGAGCCGAGAAGTCTCCGGGACCGCGCACGGCAGTACGCGCTCCTTCCCCTACGGATCTTCCTCGGCGTCACGTTCGTCTACGCGGGGCTCGACAAGCTGACCGACAGCGCGTTCCTGTCGGCGAGTGGCACCGGCTCCATCGGCGAGATGATGAACGCCGTACGCGACGGTGCGGCGATCCCGGGCCTCGTCGACCTGGCCCTGAAGAGCCCCGAAGGCTTCGGCTACGCCATCGCGATCGGCGAGCTCCTCGTCGGCCTCGGCACCCTGGTCGGCCTGTGGGCGCGGCTCGCGGCCCTCGGCGGGGCGCTGATCTCGCTGAGCCTGTGGCTGACCGTGAGCTGGCAGACCGAGCCGTACTACTACGGCAACGATCTCCCGTACATGTTTTGCTGGGTACCGCTTGTGCTGGCCGGTGCGCCCTGCTGGTCGCTGGACGCCTTGCGGGGAAGCCGGCGGGGCGGTCGGATCTAGGCGCGGCACGGTCGCCACCGGACAGGGGGCTGAGAAGGGCGTTCTCGAGGTCGCCGGAGTGGGCATCGAAGCCGCACGTGGGAGTGCTCCTGCTCCGAAGGTGAATGCCCCGCCCGGGAGGCGCGGTTGGGTGCCCGCTGCCCTCAAGGGGCAGTGCCCTGAGGCAACTTCCCGGACGCCGCTGGAGGGATCCCAGGCATCATGCACCCGCCGCCTGCCGTCCGAAGGCCCTGCGGCCCCCTCGCTCGCGCAACCGTTCGGCACCGACAGGTGTCTTGGATGTTGAAGGACCGTTCCTCCAGAGGAAGCCATCCATTCACTCGCGCTCCGCAGAGGTCTCCATGCTGATTTCCCCCCACATCCGCCGCACCTCCTGTACCGCTGTCGCCGCGCTGAGCGCTGTCGGCCTGATCGCGCTGGGTGCGACGCCTGCCGTCGCCGAGGAAGCCGCAGCCGATCTGGCCGTAGGAAACATCGCTCCGATCGAGGGCGTGAAGCCGGGCAGCAGCTTCGACCAGCCGGTCACCGTCGTCAACAAGGGTGCCAAGGCCGCCGACGAGGCGTGGGTCTTCTACTCCGTCACCCGGGGACTCGACTACGCGGAGATACCGTCCAACTGCCAAGCACATCAGGTCCCCTCCTACGACGAGATGACCGCCAAGTCGAACGTGGTGTGCGGGTTCGACCAGGCGCTGGAGCCCGGTGTCGCCTACACGCCCGAGAAGCCCCTCTCGATCAGGGCGCTGGACCGCGCGCTCGACGACGACCTGCGCGTGAGCGTCTGGGACACCGAACCAGGGCTGGACGATGCCGCCACGCCGCCGGTGGCCGGGACCGCGCCGGCGGTGGAGCTGGTGGAGCATCCGACCGGGGGCGAGGCCACCGAGGACGCCGTCGACGTGCCGGTCTCCTCCGTCAACACGGCCGACTACCAGGTGACGGGCGCCGACCTGAAGGGCCGCGTCGGCGACACGGTGACGCTGAAGGCGAACTTCACCAACGCCGGGCCCGCCTGGACATTGACCAGGGAGGGGGACCCGCTCCTCAAGGTCCTGATCACGCCCCCCGCCGGAACGTCGGTCGTCAAGCCCCACGGGTACTGCGAGGCCGAGGGCGAGGCGTATGTCTGCGGCACCAGTCAGAGGTGGGTCAACGAGGGCGAGGGTGAGACCTACACCTTCCAGCTGAAGATCGACAAGAAGGTGGACGGCGCCAAGGGTTCGGTGGCACTCAGCACCGAGGCGCGGCCGTTCGACCCCGACAAGGCCAACGACGGGGCCGACATCACGCTGGATGTGACGGACGGCGGATCGACCGGCTCGACAGGAACGACGGGAACGACGGGAACGACGGGCTCGACGGGAACGACCGGCTCGACGGACAGCACGGGCGGCAGCTCGGCCGGTGGGACCGACGGCGGATCCTCCTCGACGGGTGCCAACTCCTCCACGACCGGAGGTAACGGCTCCTCCACGACCGGAGGTGACGGCTCGACGACGACAGGCGGCAACCTGGCAGCCACCGGCTCCTCCTCGACGACGCTGTCGCTCGCGGGCGCGGCTGCCGCAGCGGTGGTCCTGGGCGCGGGCTCCGTCCTCGTCGTGCGCCGCCGCCGGGCCCAGGGCCTGGGCTGACGTTCACCCGTCGATGCTCCACGCCGCCCGCATCCGCCCGCCCGGCGGGCGGGCGGCGTGGTCCTCTCCGAGTTGAACCGGATGATCTCGCTGCCCGCACCGGTGGGCTCGAGGTGGGTGGTCGTGATGTGCTCCCTCCGCCGACGACCTGCCGCGTACGGACAGCCGACGGCGGTCACAGAGCCTTGGTGGAACCGCCGCGCGACGGCTCCGGCGCAGCCGGGTTCTCCGCCGCCGCCCCTCGGGCGTCACGGTGCCGCCGCAGCCGGTAGCTCACCCAGGTCACCGTCGCCGCCAGCCACAGGCCGCCGAGGAGCACGGGGGCGACGAACGTCCACGGCACGATCCAGGCTCCCGCCGCGTCCGCTGCGTAGCCGCCCGCCAGGGTCAGCATGACGAGGCCCGCCAGCGCGCGGCCCGGCCGGAACTCATGACGCGCCACGGGTGACCTCCAGCTGTCCGATGCCGATTCGCATGCCCAGCTCGACGGTGCCGGCGGGCTTGCTGTTCTCAGCGGGCCGGATGGTCTGTCGTGTCCGCCGGTCGGGGGCGATGTCCACGTCCTCGCGTTGGTCGGACGGGAACTGGATGTCGCCGAGGCCCGCTTCGGCGTCCACCTTCACCGTCACGCCCTCCGGTACGACGACGAGCGCGCGGCCCGCCCCGACCTCGATACGTGTACGCAGGGTGCCGCCCTTCGGGACGATGACCCGGGACAGGTCGAGCTTCGCGTCCCCGGCGCCCAGCTTGTACTGCGGCTGGACCGATGTGACCGAGGCGGGGCGCCATTCCTTACGGACCCAGTCGGTGCCGATGTTCCCCGGGACGGCGGAAGCTCCCGCCAGCAGCCCCGCCGTGATCACGGCCAGCAGGATCGTGCCGAAGCCGGTCCTGCCGAGGACGGAGGCGACCAGCAGGCCGAGGCCGAACACCCCGAGTGCCGCGGTGAGGCCGATCTGCAGGCTCGTCCCCAGCGGATGGGTGTCCCAGCTCAGCCCCGTGCCCAGGCCGCCCGCGATCAGGGCGAGCAGGAAGACGAGGCCGCCGATCGGCCGCGGGCCCCGGGGGCCCGGTGCGCGGTAGGGCGGGCGGTACGGGGCGTCCGCCGTCGGCTTGCGACTGCCGGCCTCCGCCGCCTCGGGCGCCGCGTCCGCGGGGCCCCACAGGTAGCCCGTTCCCGGCGGGCCGGTCGTGCCGTCCTTGACGATCGGGTCCCGCCACCAGGACGGGCTGCCCGGCGTGGGCGGCGCCTTCACCTCGGGTGGCGCCCCGTGGCCGGCGGTGTGCGCCGTGCTTCCCGGGGTGTGCGCCGTCGTGCCCGGCGCGCGGTGGGGCGGGTGGTACGGGGCCGTCCTGCGGTGCTGCGTCCAGACCGACAAGCCGATGACGGTCAACGACAGCATCGCGGCGAAGGCGAGCATCCCGCCGTTGTGCAGCATCGACAGCAGCAGCCCGCAGCCCACCAGGGACAGCAGCAGGGCGATCAGAGAGGCGCCCTCGACCCGGCCGGACAGCAGTCGGCGCGCCTCGTTCTCGTCCTCGCCCTCCACAGGGAGCAACAGCCATGCGAAGCCGTAGAAGATCAGGCCGATGCCGCCCGTCACCGCGAGGACGCCGAGCACGATCCGGAAGATCACCGGGTCCACGTCGCAGTACCGGCCGAGCCCGCCGCACACACCGGCCACGACTTTCTGCCGCGGGCTGCGCCGCAGCCGCGGCGCCGGCTCGGGGGGCGGCGTGACGCGGGGGGAGGCGTCCTGGGGAACGGTCATGGCTCCATGGTGACGGTCCGTACGCCCTCGCGGGACCCGCGACGACCCTGGCCGATCCCTGATATCGCGCCCCGGAGACCCTGGGGGCCGTCGGCAGATCCGAGCCCCGTAGGACCGCGCCCGTGCGTCCTCGTCCTCAGGGTCGTGTCCGGGCAGACCCTGATGCCACGGCCGACCGGAACGTGTGACGATCGGTGCATGCCAGGAGCCACGACCAGAGCCACGAGCTCGCACGCCCCGGACCCGGAGGAGCCGACGCCGCGCAAGCTGTACCGCAGCGCCGACGGACGGATGCTCGGCGGCGTCGCGCGCGGGCTCGCGGGGCATCTGGGGCTGCCCGTCGCCTGGGTCCGGTTCGTCTTCCTCGGCCTGTTCTTCGCGGACGGTCTCGGCGCCCTTCTCTACGCCGTGTTCTGGATCGTCGTACCGCTCGGCGTCGGCGGAGTCGGAGGGGTGGAGACACCGCGGTCCTTCTTCGAGACCGCCCCGGACGGCCGGCGCAGGCTCCGCAAGCCGGACCAGGGGCAGGTGTTCGCCCTGGTCGCACTGCTCATCGGCGCCGTGATCTTCGTCGGCAGTGTCGACATGGGCAGTGAGGCCGACCGTTACGTCTGGCCGGCGCTGCTGATCGGCGCCGGCTCGGTCCTGGTGTGGCGCCAGGCAGACAACGCGCGCCGCGCCCGCTGGATGGAGGCCGGCCGCCACCGCCGGGTGCTGCACCTGGCCCGCGGGCTGGCCGGTGTCGCGCTCGTCGGCCTCGGCCTCGCCGCCTTCATGGTGGTGCGGGGCTCGGCGGCCCAGCTCGGCACGGCGCTGACCGCCGCCATCGCCGTACTCACCGGCATCGCGCTGCTCGCGGGCCCCTATCTCGTACGGATGACGCAGGACCTCTCCGAGGAACGCCTGATGCGCATCCGGGCGCAGGAGCGTGCCGAGGTCGCCGCCCATGTCCACGACTCCGTCCTGCACACGCTCACGCTGATCCAGCGCAACGCGGACGACGGCGGTGAGGTCCGCAGGCTCGCCCGTGCCCAGGAGCGCGAGCTGCGCAACTGGCTGTACAACCCGGAGGGCACCGGCAAGGAGGAGGCCGAGGAACCGACGGCCCTCGCCGAGGCCGTCAAGCGCGCCGCCGCCGAGGTCGAGGACAAACACGGCGTCCCGCTGGAGGTCGTCGTCGTCGGCGACTGCCCGCTCGACGAGAAACTGGCGGCGCAGATGCAGGCCGCACGCGAGGCGATGGTCAACGCCGCCAAGTACGGTGGCGAGGGCGGCGCCGTCCAGGTGTACGCGGAGGTCGAGGGCCGCACGGTCTTCGTCTCCGTACGGGACCGGGGGCCGGGCTTCGACCTGGACGCCGTCCCGGACGACAGGATGGGCGTACGGGAATCGATCATCGGCCGGATGCAGCGCAACGGCGGTACGGCGCGGCTGCGTTCGGTGCCCGGCGGGGGCACGGAAGTCGAGCTGGAGATGGAGAGGGCGAGCTCATGACCGAGAACACCGAAGTGACCGGGGGGCCGGAGCGCCGCGTACGGGTCGTGCTCGTCGACGACCACCGGATGTTCCGTACCGGGGTCCAGGCGGAGATCGGCCGGACCGAGGAGACCGGGGTCGAGGTCGTCGGCGAGGCCGCCGACGTCGACCAGGCGGTCACGGTGATCACCGCGACCCGCCCCGAGGTCGTTCTCCTCGACGTCCACCTCCCGGGAGGCGGCGGTGTCGAGGTGCTGCGGCGCTGCGCCCCGATGATGGGCGCGGTCGAGAACCCGGTGCGCTTCCTGGCGCTGTCCGTCTCGGACGCCGCCGAGGACGTCATCGGGGTCATCCGCGGCGGCGCCCGCGGCTACGTCACCAAGACCATCACCGGTGCCGATCTGGTCGACTCCGTCTTCCGGGTCCAGGACGGCGACGCGGTGTTCTCGCCGCGGCTGGCCGGTTTCGTCCTGGACGCCTTCGCCTCGACGGACGCCCCGCCGGCCGACGAGGACATGGACCGGCTGACGCAGCGCGAGCGCGAGGTTCTGCGGCTGATCGCCCGGGGTTACGCGTACAAGGAGATCGCCAAGCAGCTGTTCATCTCGGTGAAGACGGTCGAGTCCCATGTCTCGGCCGTGCTGCGCAAGCTTCAGCTCTCCAACCGCCACGAGCTGACCCGGTGGGCGACGGCGCGGCGGCTGGTCTGAGCCGTGGGTAGGCGCGTACACGATCACACCGTTAATCTGTGCGCGACGAGAGGAGGACGGCATGCTGCTGGGTTTTCGCACGGCGAACGTCCGGTCGCTGCGTGACGAGCAGGAGCTGTCCTTCGTCGTACCGTCCGGTGAGAATTCCGACGTTGCGCGGGCTGTCGAGTTGTCCGACGGGAAACAACTCCAGGTCTATCCGTTGCTGGGCATCTTCGGCGCGAACGCGTCCGGCAAATCCAATGTGATCTTCGCCCTGAAGAAGATGCGCGAAGCCGTGCTCAGTTCGTACGGCGAGTGGACGTCCTACCAGGGGATCCCGCGCGATGTGTTCGCACTGGACCCCAAGGCCGAGGCCGAAAGCTCCTTCTACGAGGCCGACTTCGTGCTCGATGACGGGGTCCGCTGGACCTACGGTTTCGAACTGGGCTCGCAGCGCGTGGAGTCCGAGTGGCTGCACGCCTACCCCAAGGGCCGACGCCAGGTGTGGTTCGACCGTGACGCGAGCCGGGAGAAGGTCTTCGACTTCCCCGGCGACCGGCTTTATGACCGCGCCCTGCTCGCCCGGATGACCCGGCCCGACGCGCTCCTGCTGTCCCGGGCGGCCAACGACAACCACCAGCAGCTCACCCGGATCTTCGACTGGTTCAAGCGGAACCTCTGGGACATCACCCCGGAGACCGAGATCGCACAGCGCGAGGCCTTCACCGCCCGCAGACTGCTGGACGAGCGGTCCAGGGAGCGGATCGAGGAGCTGTTGCGCGTCGCGGATCTCGGCATCAGTGGAGCCGAGGTCGAGCAGCGGCCCGGCCAGGCGCCGCTGGTCAGGCTCCTGCACGGTGGTGGAAGCGAAGAGCCCGTACCGTTCGACTGGAAGCGCGAGTCGTTCGGTACCCGCTCCTGGTTCGCTCTCATCGGCCCGCTCCTGCTCGCCCTGGACGAGGGTGCGGTGTTGTTGATCGACGAACTCGACGCCAGCCTGCATCCCCGTTTCGCGGCGGAGGTCGTACGGCTCTTCCAGGCACCGTGGGCCAACACCAAGGGCGCCCAGCTCGTCTTCACCTCCCATGACCCGTCGCTTCTGAGCGCGCCCAGGGGAGGCCGACAGCTTGAACCCGGCCAGATCTGGCTCACGCAGAAGGACCGGGACGGTGCCACGGAGATCTACCCGCTGAGCGATGTGGAACCGGGCGAGGACGAGGACCTCACGGACTCCTACCTCGCGGGAGCGTTCGGCGGCGTACCGAAACTCTCGGCGGGGCAGATCGGGCGGAAACTGCAGCCGCAAGCGCTCGGCGGCGGAACGCCGCCAGGCGTACGCCCACAAGGTGGTCGCCGCGATCGCACCGGACTTCCTGGAGGAGCTGGCGGCTGCGGACCGGGTGAAGGCGGACCTGGACGCCCAGGTGAAGGCGGCCCTCGATGCGGAGGCCGCACTGGCGGAGGCGAGGGCGGCGGCCGAGGCGGGCGACGATGACACGGAGATCGACCCGGAGCTGGCAAAGGCGGTGCTCGCTCCGAAGGTCCTGGCGAAGCTGAAGCGGGACCGGACAGCGGCCGGCAAGGCGGTTACAGAGCTGGAGGACGACTTCTGGCCGATTGCGGCGGGGACTGACGGCAGACGCGGAGCGGGACGTGTCAATCCCCTCGGGCTGTGGAGATCTTTCAAGCGGCCAGCTCCACGGTGGGGTCGGCCTGGTGGTCTCGTTCGTAGTCGATCGGGCTGTGGTACCCGCATACGCTGTGTAGCCGTCGGTTGTTGCAGAAGCCGGTGATCCAGGTCGCGATTCTCAGCCGGGCCTCGGTGCGGGTGGCGAAGGTGTGCCGGTGGACGTACTCGACCTTGAGCACGCTGTTGAACGCCTCGCTGACGGCGTTGTCGAAACACGACCCGACGCGGCCCATGGACTGGGTCACGCCCAGGCGGCGACAGGACCTGCGAAAGCGCCGGGAGACGTATTCGCTGCCGCGGTCGCTGTGAAAGATCACGCCCCTGACGTCGCCGCCGCGGGTGGCCGTGGCCATGTTCAGGGAGGCGACGACGAGATCGGCGTCGTGACGGGCGCCCATCGCATAGCCGGGCAATCGACGCGAGAACAGGTCGATGACGGTGGCCAGGTAGAGCTTGCCCTCACCGGTGGTGATCTCGGTCATGTCGCCGCACCACACCTGGTCCGGAGCGTCCGCGGTGAAGTCACGGCGCACGAAGTCCGGGGCCGCCGGCCGTTTGCCGGGCCGGGTCAGCCCACGCCGGTGGCGGACCTCCCGCCCGACCAGGCCGAGTTCGGCCATGAGGCGGGCCACGGTGTTCACCGAGACCCGCCATCCCGCGCGGACCAGGAGGAGCCAGACCATCGGGGAACCGTAGGTGCCGCCGGAGCCCTCGAAGATCCCCGTGATCGCGTCGGCCAGCTGTCCCCGCCGGACCTCACGCGCGGTGGTGGGCTTGTGGCGCCACTCGTAGAACCAGGACTCCGACACTTCCAGGATCTGGCAGGCCAGACGGTGCGGGACGCGGTGCTCGGTCCTCTGGTTACCGATGAACGCGGCCAGGGCGGCCGGGTCCGTCTCGGTCACTTAACCCAGAGGACCATGCATCGCTTGAGGACATCACGCTCCATCTCCAGCTCGCGTATCCGCTTGTTCTTCTCCGACATCTCCCGCCGTAGCCGCTCCAGCTCGGCGCGCTCGGCCTCGCGCATCCGGCCGCCCGGCGCGGGCTCCGCCGGCCGGTCGGACGACGCCGACCCGTTGCGCCGCCACCGCGACACCCAGCTGTGCAGCGTGCCGGAGTGGACGCCGAGCTCCTCGGCGACCTCCGGGATCGGCCTGCCCGTCTCGATCACGATGCGTACAGACCCTCACGAAACTCAGGCGTGTACGTCCGCTGCTCGGAACGCATGAACCCCAACGTCCCCTGCAATCACAGACTCCACGCTACGAGGGGAGGGACACAGCCCGGATTGTGGCGCACCGTGAACGGCCCCACCCGATAATGGTCCGGGGAGCGGAGGGTGTTCGTACGCGCGTCATGCTGAATGGCTGTGTCCATGAGCCCGGGAGCCTATGCGACGCGGGTCGCTCCGGCGAAAGGCATTTCGGAGATCGGCGCGATACGTACGGGGGCTCCCGGGCGCGGTGCGTGGATCATCCGGCCGCCGCCGATGTAGAGCCCGACGTGGGTGACCCCGGGGTAGAAGAACACCAGGTCGCCCGGGGCGAGTTCGGACCGGGAGACGCGTCGGCCCGTGTTGATCTGCGTGTACGTCGTGCGGGGCAGGGACACACCCGCGTCCCGCCAGGCGGCCTGGGTGAGGCCGGAGCAGTCGAAGGAGGCGGGCCCGGTGGCGCCCCAGACGTACGGCTTGCCGAGTGCCCCGTACGCGAAGGCGACGGCCTGCGCCGCACGGGCGTTGGGGGCGGCCACGCCGCCGCGCGGGACGGCGCTGCCGCCGTGCGTGGCGTCGGCCGAGCGCGCGTACGCGGCGCGTTGGCCGGCGGTGAGGGTGGCCAGGAGTTTCCGGGCGTCGGCGAGCTTGGTGCGGACCGCGTCCTTGTGCTTCTTCAGCTCGGCCCGGCGGGAGGTGAGGACCGCGAGCTCGTCCTGGGCCCGGGCGCGCAGCTGGGCGATGTCGCTGATCTGGCGGCGCACGCCGTTGAGCGCGCCGGCCTGGCGGTCGCTCGCCCGGTCCTCGTAGGAGGCGCGCTCCAGGTACTCGTCCGGGTCGGAGGAGAGGGCCAGCCGGACGGCGGGATCGATGCCCGCGCTCCGGTACTGCGCGGTGGCGTACGAACCGAGAGCGTCGCGGGCGGTGTTGAGGCGCTCGGTCCTGCGTGCCGCCTCGTCGCGCAGGGTGTCGAGGGACCTCTCGGAGGCGGCCGTCCTCTCCTTCACGCCGTTGTACTTCTCGGTGGCCACCTCGGCGTCGTGGTACAGCCGGTCGACCTCGGCCTCGACCTGGGCCGTGGTGAGCTGGGGATCGGCCTGAGCGGCGCCCTCGAGGGCCGTCGCGGTCGCCGCCCCCGCCAGGGCGAGGGAGGCCGCGGTGCGGGCAGCAGGCCCGTTGAACAGGCGCTGCCTGGGCTTGCGGTGAGCGGCTTTCCGATCGGCGGCCACGGGGTGGTGCGTCCTTCCGTTCGACTGCCCACCGGGGGGTACCGGCGGGCCCGCAGGGGGCCGGCGGCGGACCGTCACAGAGGAGCGGCCCGCCGCCGGATTCCTGGCGGGGCGACCGGGGGCGCCGCCCGGTACGGGGGCGGAGGTGCAGAGCCGGTCCTTTGGGAGGGAGGCTAAACCCGACGCATGAGGAAGAGGTGTAATGACAATTATTGCCCGCATGTACCGTTTCGTTTCCCTCGATTGACCGGAAAAATCAACTGGAGTCCGGCAATTCGCGCAGAGTCGCGGTGCACTCATCGGTAAGTCGCACCTGGCCGGAGAATGGTGATAGGGCCGCGGTTAGGCTGCGGTCATGGACGTACTCATCAATGTCTTCGTGGCCCTGCACATCATCGGAATCGCCTCCCTGCTGGGCGGCTTCCTGACCCAGATGAAGGCCATGGGGGCGGGCACGGCGCGGTTCGTCCCGGCCATGCTGCACGGCGCGCTGACCATGCTCGTCACGGGTGTCGCGCTGGTCGGGCTCAACCAGGCCGACGACCAGAGCGTGAACAACATCAAGATCGGCATCAAGCTGCTGGTCCTGATCGTGATTCTGGCGCTCGTCTATGTGAAGCGGGACGAGGAGAAGGCGGGCAAGGGCGCGTTCGCCGCGGTCGGCGGGCTGACGGTCGCCAACATCTTCATCGCCACGCTCTGGACCTGAGCGGACGAGTGCGACGGGCAAGGGGGCGGCCCGTCGGCCGCCCCCTTCTTCGCGTAGCGTCCTGGGTCAGGCCGGGCGCACGCTGCCGTAGATCGGCATGAAGTAGATCGACTCCTCGCGGACGTCGGCCCCCGGCTTCGGTGCGTGGATCATCATGCCGTCGCCCTTGTAGATGCCGACGTGGCTGATGTCGTCGTAGAAGAAGACCAGGTCCCCCGGCTGCAGATCCGCGGTGGCCACCCGGGTGCCGATCTCGACCTGGTCCCAGGTGGTACGCGGCAGGTCGACGCCCGCATCCTTCCAGGCGGCCTGGGTCAGGCCGGAGCAGTCGTACGAGGACGGACCCGTCGCCCCCCAGACGTACGGCTTGCCGATCTGGGCGGCGGCGAAGGCCAGGACCTTCTCGGCCTTCGAGGCGTAGCCGCTGTCGGAGCCCGTGCCGCCGGTCCCGGTGCCCGTGCCGGGCTCCTCCCGCGTGGCTTCCTCCTCGGCGGCCTGCTCGGCCTCCTCCTTCGCGGCGGCCTGCTGCCGGGCCAGCTCCTCGGCCTTGCGCTCGGCCTCGGCTTCCTTCCTGCGCTCCAGCTCCGCGAGCCGCGCCTTCTCCTCGGCGGTCAGCTTCGACAACAGCGAGCGTGCCTCGGAGAGCTTCGTCTGCACCTGCTGCTTGCTGGTGCGCAGAGTGGCCTGCGACTCGGTGAGCGTCTCCAGGCTCTTCGTCGCCTCGACGCGCTTCGCCGCCGCCTCCTTCTGCTGCGTACGGAAGTCGGCGACCGCCTTCTGCTGTCGGCTGGTCATCCGGGACATCAGCTGGTCCTGGTCGAAATACGACTGCGGGTCGTCCGCGAGGAAGAACGTCGCGGTCGGGGCGATCGAGCCGCTGCGGTACTGCGCGGCCGCGTAGTTGCCCAGCTCCCGGCGCGTCTCGTTGAGCTTGTCGGCCCGCTTCGCCGCGGCTTCCAGCAGCCCGTCGACCTCGGAGCGCTGCTCGGCCGACGCGGTCTTCGCCTTGTTGTACTGCTGCGTCGCGGTGCCGGCCTGCCGGTAGAGGGCGTCGACCTTCTTCTGCACTTCCTCGATGCTGGGCTTGGGCTCGGCGGGGGCGGCCGTCGCGCTCTGCGTGGAGAGCAGGGTGGCGGAGGCGAGCGCCGCCGTCGTGAGACCGACGGCGGGGGTGGTGCGCACACGGGTGCGGGGCTTGCGATGCGACGCCAAGGCCGGCATCTCCTTCCGTGGACCGCCTACCGGGTTAGTGATGGGGGTCCCCCCAGGCCGTTCAGGCACTGGGGGAGGGTTCGGGCGGAACGGAAGGCTGCCCTACGGTCCGGTGGAGACGGGCCGATTCACCCCGGTGCTGCGTGTGGGTCCCCGGTTCCGCCACCCTTCGGGGGAGTACGGATTCGGCGGGGGTGCCCGTGCGGCGCGGTTCGCCTCAAGGGGGTACGGGGCACCCGTCGCAGCACGCTAGCCAACCCGCGGTGTCCCTGTGAAGGTTGATGTTCGATATGCCCGATACATTTTCGTGACCTTTTCCGGGCGGTGGTCCATATGGCCGGAACGGCGCCCGAATTCTCACGCACCGTGGGTGATCCGTTTCGGTACGCGCACGAGCCCTGGGCCCTTGTCGCCGATCCGGCCCGGGCTGTCGGTGCGGCCGCCTAGACTCGTGAAGCGATGAGCAGCCTCTTTGACGACAGTTTCCTGACCGGCCTCCAGCAAGCGGAGGAAGGCCCCCCGCCGCCCCCTGAGGAGCACGCGCCCGACGCGGTGCCTGAGGGCCTCTTCGAGGACGTCTTCGACGCGCCTCCGCCGCCGCGTGACGCCTATTACCGCGACGGCGCCCCGCGCCCCGTCATCGACCCCGCCGCGCTGCTCGACGGGCTGAACACCGAGCAGCGCGCCGCCGTCGTGCACGCCGGGTCCCCGCTGCTCATCGTCGCAGGGGCCGGCTCGGGCAAGACCAGGGTCCTCACCTACCGGATCGCCCATCTCCTGGCCGAGCGCGGGGTGCACCCGGGGCAGATTCTCGCGATCACGTTCACCAACAAGGCCGCCGGCGAGATGAAGGAGCGTGTCGAGGACCTCGTCGGCCCGCGCGCCAACGCCATGTGGGTCATGACGTTCCACAGCGCCTGCGTGCGGATTCTGCGCCGCGAGTCCAAGCGCCTGGGCCTCACCTCGTCGTTCTCGATCTACGACGCCGCCGACTCCAAGCGGCTGATGGCTCTGGTCTGCCGCGATCTGGATCTCGACCCGAAGCGCTACCCGCCCAAGTCGTTCACGGCGAAGGTCTCGAACCTGAAGAACGAGCTGATCGACGAGGAGACCTTCGCGGGGCAGGCGGCCGACGGATTCGAGAAGACGCTGGCGCAGGCCTACGCGCTGTACCAGGCACGGCTCCGCGAGGCCAACGCCCTGGACTTCGACGACATCATCATGACGACGGTCCACCTGCTCCAGGCGTTCCCCGACGTCGCCGAGCACTACCGCCGCCGCTTCCGGCACGTCATGGTCGACGAGTACCAGGACACCAACCACGCGCAGTACACCCTCGTGCGCGAGCTGGTGGGTCCGTCAGGCGAGGCCGACGCCCCGGGCGAGCTGTGCGTCGTCGGTGACGCGGACCAGTCGATCTACGCCTTCCGCGGCGCGACCATCCGTAACATCCTCCAGTTCGAGGAGGACTATCCGGACGCGACGACGATCATGCTGGAGCAGAACTACCGCTCCACGCAGACGATCCTCTCCGCGGCCAACGCCGTCATCGAGCGCAACGAGAGCCGTCGCCCCAAGAACCTCTGGACGAACGCGGGCGCCGGCACCCGGATCGCGGGCTATGTCGCGGACACCGAGCACGACGAGGCGCAGTTCGTCGCCGACGAGATCGACCGGCTGACGGACGCCGGGGACGCTAAAGCCGGCGATGTCGCCGTCTTCTACCGCACGAACGCCCAGTCCCGTGTCTTCGAAGAGATCTTCATCCGCGTCGGACTGCCCTACAAGGTTGTCGGCGGAGTGCGCTTCTACGAGCGTAAGGAGGTAAGGGACGTCCTGGCCTACCTCCGGGTCCTCTCCAACCCCGAGGACACCGTCCCGCTGCGCCGCATCCTCAACGTGCCCAAGCGGGGCATCGGCGACCGGGCCGAGGCGATGATCGACGCCCTGTCGATGCGCGAGAAGATCTCCTTCCCGCAGGCGCTGCGCCGCGTCGACGAGGCGTACGGCATGGCGGCCCGCTCGGCCAATGCCGTGAAGCGGTTCAACACGCTCATGGAGGAGCTCCGCACGATCGTGGAGTCCGGTGCGGGACCGGCCGTCGTGCTGGAAGCGGTCATGGAGCGGACCGGCTACCTCGCCGAGCTCCAGGCCTCCACCGACCCGCAGGACGAGACCCGTATCGAGAACCTGCAGGAGCTCGCCGCCGTGGCGCTCGAATTCGAGCAGGAGCGTGCGGAGCAGGAGGGCTCGGGAACGCTCGCCGAGTTCCTGGAGAAGGTCGCGCTCGTCGCCGACGCCGACCAGATCCCCGACGAGGACGAGGACGGCTCCGGTGTCGTCACGCTGATGACGCTGCACACAGCCAAGGGTCTGGAATTCCCGGTGGTGTTCCTGACGGGCATGGAGGACGGCGTCTTCCCGCACATGCGCGCGCTGGGACAGGTCAAGGAGCTGGAGGAGGAGCGCCGACTCGCCTATGTGGGCATCACGCGGGCCCGCGAGCGTCTGTATCTGACCCGGGCGGCGATGCGGAGTGCGTGGGGCCAGCCCTCGTACAACCCGCCGTCGCGGTTCCTGGAGGAGATCCCGGACCAGCACCTGGACTGGAAGCGCAAGGGACCGATGGCCGCTTCGGCGGGACCGACGTCCGGCATCACGTCGTCGCTGTCCTCGTCGCGCTCGAAGTCCGGGCCCTCGGGATTCGCGACCCGGCGCACCTCCGACAAGCCGGTGGTCACCCTGGTGGCAGGCGACCGGGTCACGCACGACCAGTTCGGCCTGGGCACGGTGACGGCGGTAGAGGGGTTCGGCGACCAGGCGAAGGCGACGGTCGACTTCGGCGACGAGCGGCCCAAGAAGCTGCTGCTGCGCTACGCGCCGGTCGAGAAGCTCTGACCCGGGCGGCCGGCACACGGGGGGCAGCGACCCCGCCTCCCGTGCGCCGGCCGGTGCCGGTCGGCCTCAGTTCGGGCTGACGCCGTGGCTGTTGAACCACGGCGTCGGATCGATCGCCGAGCCGCCACCGGGCCGTACTTCGAAGTGCAGGTGCGGGCCGGTGGAGTTGCCGGAGTTCCCCGAGTAGGCGATCACATCTCCGGCCTTGACCGAGCCGGAGCGGATCTTGGTGGTGCTGAGGTGGCAGTACCACGTCTCGGTGCCGTCGGCAGCGGTGACGATGGCCATGTTCCCGTAGGCGCTGTTCCACTGGGTGCGGACGGTGCCGTCGGTCGCCGCCATCACGGGAGTGCCGTAGGACACGGGGAAGTCGATGCCCGTGTGCATGGACATCCAGTTCACACCGGCCTGGCCGTAGGAAGCGCTGAGGCCGTGCTGCGCCACGGGCAGGACGAACTTGGGGCGAGCGGCCTCGCGGCGCGCGGCCTCCTCTTCACGCTTCTTCTTCTCGATGGCCTGACGTTCCTTCAGGTCGATGCGCTCCTGAGTGCGGCTGGCACGGTCTGCGAAGTTCGCGGCGTCGGCGCTGAGGTTGGCGAGCTGGGTGTCCAGCTTGCTGTTGGCCACCGCCGGCTTGACCGTCTCGGCGGCCGCCATGGACGCGGTGTCGTCCTTCGTCTCCTCGGCTCCGCCGACGCCGCTCACCGAGGCGGCGGCGATGCCCGCGACACTCATGACACAGGCGGAGGGGACGGCGACGGTGAGGAGAGCGGAACGCTTCGCGGGGGTGCGGCGCCGGCCCCGGCTACCGCCGCGCGGGGCGGCGGAACGGCTCACCGGGCGCGCCGCGGAGGCGGATTCCGCAGTGGCGTCGGCGACGTCCGGCACGGGCTCCGGGCCGTCGGCCCCGGGAACCTCGTCGTACACGGCTGTGTACATGTCCGTCTGCGCGTGCTCTGTCCCGGCGTTTCCGGCGTGGTCGTGGGAGCCGGGGGAGTCGTGGAGGTCGTGGGAGCCGATGCCGTCGTGGGAGGCGAACTCGGCTGTTGTGTAGGGGTCGTAGGACGCCGGCTGGTGTTCGTACGAGGCATGCGACGTCTGTTCGGGTGCGTACGCCGCGTTCTCGGGCGTGGCGCCGATGTTCCAGGCGGTGGCGTCGTACGTGCCGGTGTCGGCGGCCGCGTAACTTTCGTGCCCCATCGTCCCGAAGGCGGGAGCGGCGTAGGTGCCGGTCGTATAGGCCGTAGTGTCGAACGTGGTGGTGGGGAACGCGCCGGTGTCGCCCGTCGCCCACTGGTCGGCCTGGCCGGTGTGGTCCCAGCCTGAGGTGTCCCACTGGCCCGTCGCGTCCGGGGCGGCGGCCTGGGCCGGGATTCCGGCCTCCGGCATCCAGGTGGCGGCCGTGTCGTAGCCCTGGGGAACCTGCGGATGGGCCTGGCCGGCGCCATAGGCGTCGTACGGGGCCTGCTGATGCGCTCCGGTGTCCCACTGACCACTGTCGTAACCGCTGTAACCGCTGTAGCCGCCGTCGTACCCCGGGGCGTAACCGCCGCCGTACGTCGTCTCGGGGCTGCCGTGCTCCTGGCCGGACAGGGTGCCGAAGAGCGGGTCGGTGTCGAAGCTGCCGGTGGGGCTGTCGTGTCCGGCATACCCGGCGTGGGGGTGCTGGTCGTTCACCAACTTCTCTCTCGCCTCGGCAGCAGGACCTGTTCCGGGGTCCGGTGGGGGGATCCCAGGGTGAGTAGTGGCCGCGACTGTACCCGGCGGTAGACGGGGACGACAATCTTCGGCGGCCTTCAGCCCTTCAGGAAACGGGCAATCGGCCGCCTTTCGGTGGAGCGAGAAGACAGGCTTGGCTTTATGTTCGAAATTAGTTCTATTCTGCAGGGGTGTGCGGGGGGTGCAGAGGCAAGTCCGAGACCAAAAATCGGGCCGCAAACGAGACCGGAAATCAGGCGACGGAGGCGGATCCCTGAGTGCCGATGGCCGCACCGTCGGACTCGAGCGCCTGCCGGATCGCGGAAGCGACCGCGGGGTGCACCGGAAGAGCGAGATGGCCGATACCGGTGACGCGCACATTCACCGCGTCGAGGTCGGGGTGGTCGACGCAGGCCGTCTCGACCGGGATCATCACCCGGTCCAGCTCGCTCCAGAAGCTGACGAACCGTGTCCGGCAGCCCGGCGCGGGGCGGCGCAGCTCCTCGATCAGATCGGAGCCGCTGCGCATCTGGCGGACGATGGGGTGTGCGCGCGCCAGAGGGGCGGCGGCGGTGCCGCCGTGCGGCGTGCCGAGGGTGACGAGCGTGCGTACCCGGCGGTCCCCGCCGAGCCGCTGCACGTAGTACCGCGCGATCAGGCCGCCGAGGCTGTGGCCGACGATGTCGATCTCGCGGTGCCTCGTGCGGGCGCAGATCTCCTCGACATGGCGGTCGAGCAGCTCGGCCGCGGTGCGGATGTCGCACGTCAGGGGCGAGTAGTTGAGCGACTCCAGGTGGTCCCAGCCGTGCCGGGCCAGGGAGCGGCGGAGCAGGACGAAGACGGAGCGGTTGTCGGCGAAGCCGTGCAGAAGGACGACCGGCGGGCGGTCGTCCGCCGTGGTCGGCAGTGCGGTGGTCGTGTACGCCGGGCGGGTGATCCCACCGGGGTCGGCGTCAGGCCCGGCGCCGGTGCCGTGCGGGGGCGTGGGGGCCCGGCGCTCCGGCGTGAGCCCGGACGGGTAGATGAGCACATGCCCGGCGAGGATGAGCAGCTCCAGCGCGGTGGCTCTGATCAGCGTCGACGACAGCCAGGCGGGGCGCGGGCACGGCCTGCGCAGCAGTAGGGGTAGGAACAGCAGGATTTTCATGGCCGACCTCCTGCGCCGACATGCGGGGGAGGCGGCTCCCTGCCCCGTACGCCCTCACGGGGTGCCGCTGCGGAGGCGACCGGCGGCCTGATGCGACCGGGGGCCGAGTCACCGTGCCGTGCGGCTGACGGCGCGGTGATACGGCGACCTCGTTACGGCTCCCCTGGCGGCACTCCCCGCGCGGCCGGTGGCCGCCCGGTGCTGGGAACGACGCCGGCGAACACGTCCCATGTGTGATTTCCCCCTCCCGGTCCGCCGTGAAACAACACGGTGCGGGATGCTATGGATAACGTTCGTTCACATCACCGGCCCTCCGGGCACGGGAGACGCATGTGGAGGCATTGATGGGTGTGACCGGTCCGATCCGTGTGGTGGTGGCCAAGCCGGGCCTAGACGGCCATGACCGCGGGGCCAAGGTGATCGCGCGGGCGCTGCGCGACGCGGGCATGGAGGTCATCTACACGGGGCTCCATCAGACTCCCGAGCAGATCGTGGACACGGCGATCCAGGAGGACGCCGACGCCATCGGTCTCTCGATCCTCTCCGGTGCGCACAACACGCTCTTCGCCAAGGTCATCGAACTGTTGAAGGAGCGCGACGCGGAGGACATCAAGGTGTTCGGCGGCGGCATCATCCCCGAGGCGGACATCGCTCCGCTGAAGGAGCGGGGCGTAGCGGAGATCTTCACCCCGGGTGCGACGACGTCCTCGATCGTCGACTGGGTGAACGCGCACGTGCGCCAGGCCGCGGAGGCCTGAGCCCGCCCGGGCCCCGCTCCCTGCCTCTGCCGGCCGATCTGTGGTCAGGCCGGCTTCCGTCCGGGTCGGCCAGTGCCGTCCGTGTCGTCCGTGTCGTCCGTGCCGTCCTGGGCCAGCAGCTCCGCGTCCATGGCGGCGCGCAGACGCAGGGTGGAGACCAGCCGTTGGAACGCCTCCGACCAGTAGCCACCCGCACCCGGTGAAGCGCCTTCCGGCTCGTCCGGTGTGGTGGTGAGCACGGCGAGCCGGTCCGCCTCGGCGGGGTTCAGGCAGCGCTCGGCGAGGCCCATCACCCCGCTGAAGCTCCAGGGGTAGCTCCCCGCGTCCCGGGCGATGTCCAGTGCGTCGACCACCGACCGGCCGAGCGGCCTGTCCCATGGCACGGAGCAGACGCCGAGCAGCTGGAAGGCATCGGACAGGCCGTGCGCGGCTATGAAGCCGGCGACCCAGAGCGCCCGTTCGGGAGGAGGCAGGGTGGCGAGGAGCTGTGACCGCTCCGCCAGTGACGCCGTCCCGTGGCTGTTCGCCGGGGGTGTGGAGGGGGCGCTGAGCAGGGCCCGCGCCCAGTCGGGATCCCGCTGCCGCACTGCGGCCCGGCACCAGGCGGCGTGCAGCTCACCGGCCCAGCCGTCGGCGACCGGCAGTGTCACGAGCTCCTGGGCCGTCCGGCCGCCGAACCTCTCCTGCCAGGCACCGAGCGGGGTCGCCTCCACCAACTGGCTCAGCCACCACGACCGTTCGCCGCGCCCCGAGGGTGGTACCGGCACCACGCCGTCGCGCTGCATCGAGGCGTCGCACTCGTGAGGCGCCTCCACGGCGATGGATACGGCGCCCCCCGTACGGTCGGGGTTCACGCAGGACGTGGCGCGGGCCGCCATCCGCCGGGCGAGCGCCGAACCGGGCAGTGCCGACAGCAGCTCGGCCGCCGTGGAGCGGACATTGGGGCTGCGGTCCGCCAGAGCCTTTTCCAAGAACGCCTCGTCGGCCTCGGAGAGGCCGGACCGCAGGGAGTCGAGGAACATCAGCCGGTCCTCGGCCCGCTCCGTGGACCACGTGGTGGCGAGCAGGACCCGGGCCGCGTCGGGATCCTGTCCCCGCACGGCTCCGAGCAGCGCGACCCGCTCGGCGAAAAGACCCTCCTCCCAGAGCCGGCGCACGGCCTCCGGGTCCGCTGTTTCCGGCTGCCGCGCACCGCGCGAAGAGGTGCGCAGTGCGAACTTCCACTCCGGATTCAGCGCGGCCAGCCAGAGCCCGCGCGGCCCGGCGAAGGCGAGTACGTGCGGACGCAGATCCGTACGCGCTCTCGCCGCGTCCAGCAGTGCGGGCAGCAGCTCCCCCGGCGCCCGGTATCCGTGGGCACCCGCGGAGACCAGCCACTGGGGGATGAGCTCGGTGAGATCGGGAGCCGCTCCCCGGCGTCCGCCGCTGGGGGGCGCCGAGCGGCCGGCGAGCAACTGGGCGAGCCGGCGGCGGGCCGCGGCAGGCAGCGGTGGGCGGGGATCGGCGGGTGCGGGCTCGGGCAGGGCGGCCCCGGTGGCCGGCCGCAGAGCTGCCCGGCGCCGCACGGTGTGCACCGCCGCAGTGTCGAGCAGTGCCGCAGGGCCGACCACGGAGCCGCCGTCCGCCCGGAGCGGGCGCCGGTCGGTGCCGAGCAGCGCCGAGGTGACGAGGTCTTCCCACGGCGCGCTCACGGGTGCGTCGGTCGTGGTGACGTCGGTGGGCATCGGGTCCCTTCCATCGGTCCGGGAAGCGCGGGTCGAAAGAGCGGCGGGTCGAGAAGCGGCGGGTCCGGAAAACGGCGGGCCGAGAGGGCGCGGCGGGGCGACGACGTGGTGCTTCAGGCGAGCGCCACGGCCGCGCTCGCCCCGACGTCGTCGGGGGCCTCGGTGCACCAGGCCGCGAGCGGATCGAAACCCCGGTGCCCGCACTCGCCGAACACCGTCAGGGGCCCGCCGCCGGAGAGCGCCACGAGCTTCCACAGGCCCGGCCGGGACAGCGCCGAGGGTGCGACCGGCAGGGCGGAACCGTCCGCCGCGCCGACCAACTGCCAGCCGTCCCCGGACGGCGCGGGTATGACATCGCGCAGCGTGACCGGCCAGGAGTCGAGCCAGGGGTCGTCCCGCAGCGCGCGGCCGTACGCGGCGAGGGCATCGGCCGTCGTGCCGCCGGGCGGGGGTGCGGCCGTGACCTCAGGCTCGCCGAACTGCGCCCCCAGCTCGGCCCGTAGTCTCCCGCCGCCCGGGTACGTCGTCACTTCGGCGTCGATCACCGTGCCCACCGGTAGTGCCTGGGCGGGGGCGCGCCCCGGCGCCCCGTAGGACAGCAGCAGGGCAGGGCGCCCCGACTCCCTGCCGTACAGCCAGATGCGGCGGGTGACGATCCGGCCGTCCGGTGTGTCGTACTGGGCGAGGACCAGCCAGTGGTCGCGGACGGCCGGCCCTTCGGCGGAAGCCGTCAGCCCCACCCTCGACCGGACGGTCGCCGCCAGCGGACCGGGCAGCCGGTCGAGTCCGAACCAGGCCGAGTCCAGCAGACGCAGCAGCGCGCACTCCTCGAGCATCCGGGCCGGCCAGCCGGGCCCCGATGCCGGGAACGACCCCAACTCCCGTATCCGATGAGCGAGTCCGGGAGCCTGCGCGTCGACCATGCGGGCCGCTGTCTCCTCCCACAGTCCGTAATCCGGCCGGTCCGTCGCCGCGAGCCCGCCCCGCAGCAGATCCGTGAGCCTTTGGTCCAGCTCCTGGGCGCCGCCCGTGATGCGAGCGGCCCTGCGGTCGGCGCGACGGGCCGCCGCCCGGCCAGCCTCGCATGACGTGTCGTCAGGAACAGTGTCCAGCACCTGCTCCCTCGTCCGGCGCTCCACCGGGCCGGTGGAGCGCCGGGGTTCTTCCCCGTGAGATAGCACCATGGAACCGACGGTAGAGCGTGCCACTGACAATCGGTTCCGACCTGCGATACCGCCCGTTCCGCGAGGTCTTGACCACTTTGCTTCCGTGCGCTTTTCTGCGAGGAGGGAGTTGGAGAACGAAACCGGGGGAGTTCGGATGAACCGCACCATGCGCACCACGCGTGTCGGACGCACCACCCGTGCCGCTGTGTCGGCATCGGCCGTCTGCGGCCTCGCGCTCGGCCTCACCGCCTGCTCCGACGCCGTCGACAAGGTCGTGGACGAGACCTACGAGGTGACGTACGAAGTCACCGGCACGAGCGCGGACGAGATCCAGTACCACGGCGGTAAGGGCAAGGCGATGAAGCCGGAGGTCGAGTCGGTCGAGTCGCCCGCGCTGCCGTGGAAGAAGACCGTCACCCTGCGCGGGATCATGCCGGCGGCGGTCATGCCGACCGCGCTGGACGAGGGCGCGGCGGATCTCGCCTGCACCATCACCTACAAGGGCGAGGTCATCGAGGAGATGAAGGGCGAGGCGCTCCTCACGAGCGGCGGATGCGTCGCGGTCTCGCCCGTCGCGGGCTGATCCCTCGTCGGCCCCGTCCTTTCCCCGATCGGTCCCGGCCGTGTGCCGGGACCGATTGTCAGTGCCGTGGTGCACGGTGGAAACCGCATCGGATCGAACGATCCGGAGGGGGATCCATGACCGTGTCCGTACAGACCGACGCAGCCGGCGGCGAAGCTCTGAGGCCTCACGCCGAGCATGCTTTCGCCGACGAGCTCACGGCGCTGGCCGCCGCCGACGACCGCCCCAGGCCCGCCCGTTGGAAGCTTTCGCCGTGGGCCGTCTCCACCTATCTGCTCGGCGGGACACTTCCGGACGGCACGCTGATCACGCCGAAGTACGTCGGCCCGCGCCGCCTCGTCGAAGTCGCCGTGGCCACGCTCGCCACCGACCGGGCCCTGCTGCTCCTCGGAGTTCCGGGGACCGCCAAGACCTGGGTGTCCGAGCACCTCGCAGCGGCCGTCAGCGGGGACTCGACCCTGCTCGTCCAGGGCACCGCGGGCACCCCCGAGGAAGCCGTCCGCTACGGGTGGAACTACGCGCAGCTGCTGGCCCGTGGACCGAGCCGCGAGGCGTTGGTGCCGAGCCCCGTCATGCGGGCCATGGCCGAGGGCATGACGGCCCGCGTCGAGGAGCTCACCCGCATCCCCGCCGATGTGCAGGACGCGCTCATCACGATCCTGTCGGAGAAGACGCTCCCCGTCCCCGAGCTGGGGCAAGAGGTCCAGGCCGTCCGGGGATTCAACCTCGTCGCCACGGCGAACGACCGCGACCGCGGAGTCAACGAGCTCTCCAGCGCGCTGCGCCGCCGGTTCAACACCGTCGTGCTGCCGCTGCCCGCGACACCCGAGGCCGAGGTGGACATCGTGTCCCGGCGCGTGGCCCAGATCGGACGCTCGCTCGACCTGCCCCCGGCGCCCGACGGCATGGCCGAGATCCGACGTGTCGTCACGGTTTTCCGTGAACTGCGCGAGGGCATCACCACGGACGGCCGCACCACACTCAAGTCACCGTCCGGGACGCTCTCCACGGCGGAGGCCATCTCCGTCGTCACCGGAGGACTCGCGCTCGCCGCCCACTTCGGCGACGGCATCCTGCGTCCGGGGGACGTGGCGGTCGGCATTCTCGGGGCAGTCGTCCGCGACCCCACGGCCGACCGTGTGGTCTGGCAGGAATACGTGGAGACCGTCGTCCGGGAGCGGGACGGCTGGAAGGACTTCTACCGCGCCTGCCGCGAGGCCGCCGAATGACTCCCCGAGGCGGGGGGCCCGCAGCCGCTCCCGGGGGGCCGCTGCTGCTGGGGGTGCGGCACCACGGGCCGGGCTCCGCCCGCGCGGTCCTGGCCGCCCTGGGAGCCGCCCGGCCGAGCGCCGTGCTTGTCGAAGGACCACCCGAGGGCGACGCGCTGCTGCCGCTCGCCGCGCACCGCCGTATGCGTCCGCCGGTCGCGCTCCTCGCCCACGCCGTGGACGATCCGGGGCGTGCCGCGTTCTGGCCGCTGGCCGACTTCTCGCCCGAGTGGGTGGCGATCCGCTGGGCATCGGCGCACGGAATCCCCGTGCGCTTCGTGGACCTGCCCGCCGCGCATTCCCTGGCCCTGGCGGAACAGCGGGAGGGCGGCCCGGAGGAGGAAAGCACCGGCATCGACCCGATCGGCGTTCTCGCCGGGGCCGCGGGCTACGAAGACCCCGAGCGCTGGTGGGAGGACGTCGTCGAGCTCCGTGCCTCGGACGGACGGCCCGCGGACCCGCGGGCCCCGTTCGCCGCGCTCGCCGAGGCGATGACGGCGCTCCGTGAGGCTCACGGGGACGGAGGGCATCCGCTGGACGCCGTCCGGGAGGCGTGCATGCGCCTCCAGCTGCGCGCCGCCCGCAAGGAGTTCGGCGACGGCGTCGCCGTGGTCTGCGGCGCGTGGCACGTGCCCGCGCTCACCGCGAGGACGACCGTGGCCGCCGACCGTGCGCTTCTCAAAGGAATGCCCAAGGTCAAGGCGGAGCTGACCTGGGTCCCCTGGACGCATCGCAGGCTCGCCCGGTACAGCGGATACGGCGCGGGGATCGAGTCGCCCGGCTGGTACGCGCACCTCTTCGGCGCCCCGGACCGGCCCGTCGAGCGCTGGATGACGAAGATCGCCGGACTGCTGCGCGACACGGACAGGGCGGTGTCCTCGGCGGACGTCATCGAGGCCGTCCGGCTCGCCGGGACACTGGCGGCCCTGCGCGGCCGCCCGGCCGTCGGCCTGGCCGAAGCCACCGACGCGGTCAGGGCCGTCATGTGCGAGGGCTCCGATGTGCCGCTCGCCCTCGTGCGGGACCTGCTCGTCGTCGGTGACGTTCTCGGCGAGGTCCCTGACACCGCCCCCGCCGTCCCCCTCCAGCGCGACCTGGACAGGCAGCAGCGCACGCTGAGGCTCAGGCCCGAGGCGGAGAAGCGCGATCTGGAGCTCGATCTGCGCAGGGACACCGACGCGGCCCGCAGCAGGCTGCTGCACCGGCTGCGGCTCCTTGGAGTGGACTGGGGCCGGCCTGCCGCGGGCCGGGGCAGTACGGGGACGTTCCGGGAGAGCTGGCGGCTGCGGTGGGAGCCCGAGCTGTTCCTCCGGATCGCCGAGGCCGGTGTGTGGGGCACCACGGTGCTCGGCGCCGCGACAGCCAGGGCCGAGTCGGACGCCGTGTCGGCGCCGTCGCTCGCCGGGGTCACCGCGCTCGCCGAGCAGTGTCTCCTGGCCGGACTGCCCGAGGCGCTGCCCGTCGTGATGAGGGCCCTCGCCGACCGGGCCGCCCTCGACGCGGACGTCGGCCACCTCGCCGACGCACTGCCCGCCCTGGCCCGCTCCCTGCGGTACGGGGACGTACGGTCCACCGGTACCGCGGCCCTGCGGGAGGTGGCCGGGGGGCTCGCCGAGCGCGTCTGTGTGGGCCTGCCGCCCGCCTGTACCGGCCTCGACGCGGCCGCGGCCGCCGAGGCGCACCGCCGGGTGGACGACGTGCACAGCGCGATCGGGCTGCTCGCCGGCGCCGTAGGAGGGGACGGCCTGCCCGAGCGGTGGGCCGGCGCCCTGCGCAAGCTGTCCGGCAGGGACGCGGTCGCCGGTGTGATCCGGGGCCGCGCCACGCGCCTGCTCCTGGACGACGGGCGGCTGGCCGGGAGCGAGGCCGCGCGCCTGATGGAACTGGCCCTCTCGCCCGGCACCGCACCGGCCGAAGCGGCGGCCTGGATCGAGGGCTTCGTCGGCGGAGCGGCGGGCGGAGGGCTGATGCTCGTCCACGACGAGCGGCTCCTCGGACTCGTCGACACCTGGCTGACGGGCATACCGGCCGGCACGTTCACCGACGTACTGCCGTTGTTGCGCCGCACGTTCTCGGCCTATGAGCCGGGTGTACGGCGCACCCTGGGTGAGCTAGTCCGCCGCGGACCGGACCTCGGCGCGGAGGGCGGCAGGGCCGTGCCCGTCGCGCCGGGCTTCGGTGAAGGACTCGACGAGGAGCGGGCGGACGCGGTGGTGCCGGTGCTGCGGCTGTTGCTCGGCTTCGACACCCCGGCGAAGGCGAGCGGATGAGCACGGGCCGGGCGGACACGAAGAAGGAAGAAGGGGGAGGAAGGCCGATGGACGCGACTCCTTCCGAGGACGAGCGGCTGCGGCGTTGGCGCATGGTGCTCGGTGCGGACAGCGACGAGAGCACGGGGCACACGCCCACCGGACGCGACGCGGCGGTGGACGGAGCGCTGACCGCGCTGTACGGCGGCGCCAAGAAGCCGGGCGGTCGGCGCGGAGCCGGGCGCTCCGCGGGGCTCGGGGCGTCCGCCCCGACCGTGGCCCGTTGGCTCGGCGACATCCGTACGTACTTCCCGGCCTCCGTCGTGCAGGTCATGCAGCGGGACGCGATCGACCGTCTCGGGCTCTCCGCCCTGCTGCTGGAGCCGGAGATGCTGGAGGCCGTCGAACCCGACGTCCACCTGGTCGGCACCCTGCTCTCGCTCCGCAAGGCCATGCCGGAGACGACCAAGGAGACGGCCCGCGCCGTCGTACGCAAGGTCGTGGAGGACCTGGAGCGCCGGCTGGCCACCCGTACCAGAGCCGCGCTCACCGGAGCCCTGGACCGCTCGGCCGGTAACCGCCGGCCGCGCCACCGGGACATCGACTGGGACCGCACGATCCGGGCCAACCTCAGGAACTACGTGTCCCTGCCCGGCGGTGAAGGGGCCGGCACGGTGATACCCGAACGTCTCATCGGGTACGGGCGCACCGACCGGTCCGTGAAGAAGGACGTCATCCTCTGCGTCGACCAGTCGGGGTCCATGGCCGCATCGGTCGTCCACGCCTCGGTCTTCGGCGCGGTACTCGCCTCGATGCGGACCCTGGCGACCCGGCTCGTGGTGTTCGACACAGCCGTCGTCGATCTCACCGATCAGCTCGACGACCCGGTCGACGTCCTGTTCGGTACGCAGCTCGGCGGAGGTACGGACATCAACCGCGCGCTCGCCTACTGCCAGTCGAAGATCACCCGTCCGGCGGACACCGTCGTCGTCCTCATCAGCGATCTCCACGAAGGAGGGATCCGTGACGAGATGGTCGAGCGGGCGGCCGCGATGAAGGCGTCCGGCGTGCAGTTCGTGACCCTGCTCGCTCTCTCCGACGAAGGCACGCCCTCCTACGACCGGGAGCACGCGGCCGCGCTGGGGGCACTCGGCTCCCCGGCCTTCGCCTGCACTCCGGACCTGTTTCCCGAGATCATGGCGGCCGCGATCGAGAAGCGGCCCCTGCCGGTACCGGACGCCGGCCGGTGACCGGAAGGTCTCTCCCCGAGCCCGGCCGGAGGCCGGCCGGCCTCCCCGGCCCGCCCCCTCGGAGGGGGCGTTTTGTCCTTCCTACCCCGGCTACCAGCGCGATCTGTGACCGGTATCACCGCTCAGGTGTGATCTGCAATTTAGGGTCCGGTGCGGTGCGGGGATAACCTGCCGGATGGACATGCCGCGTACTCGGTCACCGTGTGCGCCTCCCTAGTGACTGTGCAGTCACGTTGCCCTCGCGGCACGCCCACGCAGAAAACGAACCGCGAGACCACTAAAAGGGACGGACGCGCGTGGACCTGTTCGAGTATCAGGCGAGGGACCTCTTCGCCAAGCACGGTGTACCGGTGCTGGCCGGTGAAGTCATCGACACGCCTGAAGCAGCCCGCGAGGCGACCGAGCGGCTGGGCGGCAAGTCCGTCGTCAAGGCGCAGGTGAAGGTCGGTGGCCGCGGCAAGGCCGGCGGCGTCAAGCTGGCAGCCACCCCCGACGAGGCGGTCGCCCGTGCGACCGACATTCTCGGCATGGACATCAAGGGCCACACGGTCCACAAGGTGATGATCGCCGAGACCGCGCCGGAGATCCTGGAGGAGTACTACGTCTCGTACCTCCTCGACCGCACCAACCGCACCTTCCTGGCCATGGCCTCGGTGCAGGGCGGTATGGACATCGAGGAGGTCGCGGAGAAGACCCCCGAGGCGCTCGCGAAGGTCCCGGTCAACGCCGTTGACGGCGTCACGATCGAGAAGGCCCGCGAGATCGTCGCGCAGGCGAAGTTCCCGGCCGAGGTGGCCGAGAAGGTCGCCGAGGTCCTGGTGACGCTGTGGGACACCTTCGTCGCCGAGGACGCGCTCCTCGTCGAGGTCAACCCGCTCGCCAAGGTCGCCAACGGCGACATCCTGGCGCTGGACGGCAAGGTGTCTCTCGACGAGAACGCCGACTTCCGGCAGCCGGAGCACGAAGCCCTCGAGGACAAGGCCGCGGCCAACCCGCTCGAGGCCGCCGCCAAGGCCAAGAACCTCAACTACGTCAAGCTCGAGGGCGAGGTCGGCATCATCGGTAACGGTGCCGGTCTGGTCATGTCGACCCTGGACGTCGTCGCGTACGCCGGTGAGAGCCACGGCGACGTGAAGCCCGCCAACTTCCTCGACATCGGTGGCGGCGCCTCCGCAGAGGTCATGGCGAACGGTCTCGAGATCATCCTCGGCGACCCGGACGTCAAGTCCGTCTTCGTCAACGTCTTCGGTGGTATCACCGCCTGCGACGAGGTCGCCAACGGCATCGTCCAGGCCCTGGAGCTGCTCAAGTCCAAGGGCGAGGACGTCACCAAGCCGCTGGTCGTGCGCCTCGACGGCAACAACGCGGAGCTGGGTCGCAAGATCCTCTCCGACGCCAACCACCCGCTCGTTCAGCGTGTGGACACCATGGACGGCGCGGCCGACAAGGCTGCCGAGCTCGCCGCGGCTGCGAAGTAAAGGACGAGGGACTCCAACACCATGGCTATCTTCCTCACCAAGGACAGCAAGGTCATCGTCCAGGGGATGACCGGCGCCACGGGCATGAAGCACACCAAGCTCATGCTGGCCGACGGCACCGACATCGTCGGTGGCGTGAACCCGCGTAAGGCGGGCACGTCCGTCGACTTCGACGGCACCGAGGTACCGGTATTCGGCTCCGTCAAGGAAGCGATGGAGAAGACGGGCGCCGACGTATCGGTCCTCTTCGTGCCGCCGGCCTTCGCGAAGGCCGCCGTCGTCGAGGCGATCGACGCCGAGATCCCGCTGGCCGTCGTGATCACCGAGGGCATCGCCGTCCACGACTCGGCCGCCTTCTGGGCTTACGCCGGCTCGAAGGGCAACAAGACCCGCATCATCGGCCCGAACTGCCCGGGTCTGATCACCCCCGGCCAGTCCAACGCCGGCATCATCCCGGGCGACATCACCAAGCCCGGCCGCATCGGTCTCGTGTCCAAGTCCGGCACGCTGACTTACCAGATGATGTACGAGCTCCGTGACATCGGCTTCTCGTCCGCCGTCGGTATCGGTGGCGACCCGGTCATCGGTACGACGCACATCGACGCCCTCGCGGCGTTCGAGGCGGACCCGGAGACGGACCTCATCGTGATGATCGGCGAGATCGGTGGCGACGCCGAGGAGCGTGCCGCCGACTACATCGCGAAGAACGTCACGAAGCCGGTCGTCGGCTACGTCGCGGGCTTCACGGCCCCGGAGGGCAAGACCATGGGCCACGCCGGCGCCATCGTCTCCGGCTCCTCCGGCACCGCCGCGGCCAAGAAGGAGGCCCTCGAGGCCGCAGGCGTGAAGGTCGGCAAGACGCCGACCGAGACCGCCAGGCTGGCGCGCGAGATCCTCGGCGGCTGACGTTCGCAGCGTCACCGCTTCACGGCTGAACGGCGCGGGCCCCCCCCCCCTGGGCGAAGGGGGTGGGGGCCGCGCCGGGTAAGTACCGGTCGGGGGAAGTGTAAGGGAAGGGGGGGGACCAGGCGCTAACGGCCGGTGGGGAGG
>NZ_JBSFUO010000023.1:0-64091 GCF_053591835.1 Streptomyces sp. NPDC002911
TGCTCAGCGTGGTGGTGTCCGCCGCGACCTGGCTGGAGACGGTGAGCCGGGCTAGTTGCACCGTGACGGCGAAGGAGATCCGGTCGGGATCGATGCCGCCGTGTTCTGCTGCCCGCATCTCCAGTGCGCAGAGCGCCTGGTAGACGGTGAGCAGGGCATAGATCTCCTGGCAGATCAGTTCGGGCGCCTTGGAGCGCAGGATGAATCCGGCGCCGCGCAGGCGGTTTTTCAGTTCCGCGAACCCGTTTTCGATCTCCCACCGCTGGTGGTAGGCCGTGGCGAGCTGATGGGCGGGGGCGTGGCGGTGGTCCAGGAGGCTGGTGGCCAGCCGGAAGGACTCGGTGTGCGGCGGGCCGGCCTGCGGGTGGATGGTCACCGTGTATTCGACGATGCGGATCAGGTGGCCGTCGGGAAGTCCGGAGGGTGGGCGGCGGTGGAAGCGGGCATCTCCCAGCCGGCGGTTCTCGGCGGGGGTGGGCATGAGGGATACGTACGAGCCGTCGGGCAGGATCCACAGTGGGGGCAGGACGAGGTTCTTCTTGATCCTCCACGCCAGGTGGCAGCCGGTCGCCTCCACCAGGCCCCACAGGGCATGACCGGCGAAATTGCGGTCTGCCAGCAGCAGCATGCCGGGCTGCAGGGAAGCCAGCAGGCGACGGGCGAGCTTGTGTTCACTGAACCGGGCCACCGAGTCGAAGGCCGCGTCGATGACGGCGTGCGTCCCGCATTCGATCAGGGCCATCAGGCGGACCTGCGGGTGTCCGCTCTGGTTGACCCCGTCCTTGCCGGTGAACCCGAACTCCGCAGCGTTCGCGGGCGTGTCGGGGACGTCCAGTACGGTGCCGTCCCAGGCGACCAGCCGCAGCCCGAACGCGAACGCGCCCGGGGTCCTCGCGGTGGCCAGCGGTCCGCACCGCCGCTCGAACAGGGCCTGCAGCGGCTTCTCACCCAGCCGCTGTCTCGCCCGGGTCAGCGCCGAACTCGTCGGCAGCCGCTGCACGGCCAGATTTGGCAGGTGTCGCAGCTTTTCCGTCAGGGTGCGCAGGACCGAAAAGATAGCCCGGCGGGCCCGTACTGTCGGAGCTGCTGAACAGGCACAATGCCAGGACGAAGTACACCACGGTGCGGGCCGGCAGCAGACGGCGGCGGACCTCGGTACGGCCGCTGTGCTCCACCACCTCGTCCACCAGCTCAGGAGTGATCTCCTCGGTGAGGGCGCCGAGGCGCACGTGCTCACCGAACCGTTGCCCCGGTGACGCCGGGGTGAGGCCCAACTGGCCGCCATGGCCCCCGAAGTTGGTGGACGGCGGGCAGGAAATGACACACTGAGCACCCAACGGAGCTCCCTCGCGGACAGTCGGATCTTGGTCGATCTTCTGTCCTACCGGGAGCTCCGTTGCTGCGTCCCGGCCTCCGCGACAGCGTCACCGGAAGTGACGAACCAGCCGACGTCACCAGGTACAAACCGGGCTCAACTCACCACCGACAAGCCTCTGATCAGCACGTACTCGCTAAATCACCGGCATTGCTCTGACCAGCAAGAATGAGGATTGGTGGACCTGGACGGGGTGCTGGTGCTGGCCCCATTCCAGACGGTAACGGCAACGCGTCAACTCCGGCACAGGCGTCGCCCAGTCGCGTAGTCGCGCAGTCGCGTCAGATCTGGTTCTCGCCGCCGTCCACGTACGGGTTGGCACCCATTCATGTAGCTGCTGTCCTCGGAGGCGAGGAAGGCAACCACGGCGGGCGGCCTCCTCCGGGCGTCCCATCCGGCCGACGGGGAGCTTCGAGCTCATGTCCGCCTTGAAGGCGGCTGAGTTCTCCTCGCCGACGAGTTCGGTGATGCCGGAGGTGTCGATGGGCCCGGGCGAGATCGCGTTGACACGAATGCCCCGGCTGCTGAGTTCGTTGGCCCAGGTCCGCGCGAAGGACCGGACGGCGGCCTTGGACGCCGCGTACGCACCGAACGCCGGTGTGCCGTGGCCGGCGGCCGTGGAGGCGTTCAGGATGACCGAGGCGCCGTCGTTGAGGAGAGGGAGAGCCTTCTGCACGGTGAGGAGCGTGCCCTTGACGTTGACCTCGAAGATGCGGTCGAAGTCCTCGCCGGTGATCTGCTCCAGCGTCGCGAACGAGGCGGTGGCCGCGTTGGCGAACAGCACGTCCAGGCCCCGCCCCCGCTCGCGCACCGTCTCGTACGGCCGGTCCAGATCGGCCGGGTCGGTGATGTCGCCCGGCACCGGGGTGACCGTGGAGCCGATGGACTCGACCGCGTCCTTCAGCTCGGCCTCGCGGCGGCCGGTGATGAACACGTGCGCCCCCTCGGCCGCCAGCCGTGCAGCGGTGGCCAACTCGAACAACGCATCGCGCCGAGCGGTCAGACACTCGTAGAACTCGCCCCGGAAGCGTGACGCTTCCGCGAACGCTTCCCTTCGGACAGCATCTGGCAGCAGACTCACCCTCACGGCCTTCGTCGTGGTCACGTGCACCTTGGTCGGAACACATGATTCAGACGAAGGCCCCCCACGTCCGGCGAATCCCCAGGTGAGCGACTCAGTTCGAGTCGCCATGCGAGGCCGGTAGACAAAGAACAAGCTGAGAACGTCGTGGAAGGACCGCTCCCGGCAGTAATGCCGGGAAGCTCTGTCGCGTTCAGGCGGCCCAGCCGATGGAGGAGACGTTGCTGTACGCGTCGTATTCGGAGCCGATGTCTTCGATGATCTCGTCCCAGATCGCGTCGAGTTCCGCCAGGTCTTCCTCGAGCCAGGCGTCGACGGCGCGGTCCCAGACGCCGCGGACGTTGATGCTGCGGCTGGCCACATCGCGCTGGTGCTTGCGCTCGACCCCGGACTGGTCGACCGGGTTGATCTCCACCCGGGTGCCGCGGCCGTCGTTGTTGAGCCGGTGCTTGAGGTCGACTGCGACGTTGCGGCGGCGCAGGTCCCAGTAGGCGGCGTCCAGCCGGGTGCGGTTGGCCTTGTTGGGGGTGCGTTCCTCGGCGAGCCAGGCGATCAGGGTGCGGGGGGAGACGTGGACGCCGGCGCGGTCCATGGCCTCGTATCCGGCGTCGGTCTTGGTCAGATAGCGCAGGCGGGCCGCGAGGCCGCGGTCGCTGTCCACCGGGGAGGCGATGCCGGTGACCATGTTCTCGATCGCCGCGCCCAGGGCGTCGGCACCCGGGACCCCGTGCGCGTTGAACATGCCGAGGTCCATCCAGCGGCCGGCCATCAGCCGGTCACCGTGCCGACGGTGTACTCACCGGACGCCTTGGCATCCCCGCGCTTGATCTTCATCTGCGAGACCCCACGGCCCTCGGGGAAGACCTGGCGCCAGTCACCGGTGACGTGCAGCTCGTCGGTGCCCATCATGCTGACGACGTCCAGGCCCGCCTGATGGGCCTTGTAGGCCTTGCCCCACAGGTTGGCATACGCCTGGGAGTGGATGATGTGCATCCAGTCCGGGCGCACCATCTCCCGGTTGTGGATCGACTCCCCCATCGTCGAGATGAATTTCGAGTACATCGCCTTGATGTACTCCAAGGTCAGGGTGTCGTCCTGTTCGATGGCCGTCTCCCGGGCGGCGGTGAGCGTCTTGCGCAGGGCGTCGAGGAAGTTCTCCGTCGCCCCGGACGTCCACGACTCATGGACCACCGGAGCCTCGACCAGCCCGTACTTCGGACCCGAGAGGCGCTGCAGCAGGCGCAGGGTTGCGTTGGTGACCCACAGGGCCCCGGGCTCGTCACGGTCGCCGATCGGGTCCGGCAGGTGCGGGTGTTCCCAGGGGGCCGGGGTGATCAGGTGCACCCCGGAACGCTTCGACTCGACACCCTCGGTGCCGGTGCTGTGCTCGAGCTTGCCGATCGGCAGCCAGCACTTGAGAGCTGACAGATAGGCGGCATTCACATCGAGGGCGGTGACCTTGATGCCCCCGGCCCCTGGCCCGGTCCTCGGGGCCTTGAGGGAGAAGCCGGGGTGGTGGAAGCGCGGCCTCGCTTCCCAGATCTGGTCCGGGTCCTTCTTGGAGGGCTTCTTCAGAATGTCCGGGAGGGCGGGGTAGGCGGTGTAGTCGTAGCGGGCGGTCGCCCTGGTCTCGTTGAACAGGTGCATCACGTCAGGGATGGCCCGCTTGGTGAGCGCCTTCATCGCCGCTTCCTCGTCACCGCCGGCGCGCTCGGCCTCCTCCTGAACGGCGTGGGCGATGAGCAGCGTGGTGTCGGCCTGGGCGCGGGCCGCTGAACGGGCGCGGCGCTCGGGGCGGTTGTATGCGGGCGCCGGTGTCGGCGAGACGGGCGCGGGGACCGCCGGAGGGGCAGTGGTGGGCGCGGTCTGCGGACCGGCGGGGCCGACGGGCTGGCAGAGGGCGCCGGAGTGCAGGGGGCGTCCGTCGGTCGACTGGTACGGGGTGACCACGCCACAGCGGATACACGGACCCGGGTCGCCCTCGATGGCACGCCCGTCCAGACCACGCAGCGTCTGCGGGGCGGCCGTGAACGCGGCTGGTGCGGGGGCGGGTTCCTGGGCGCCGGGCCCGGAGGTGGGTTGCGGAGCGGCGGGGGCTGGGACAGCCGGGTAAATCTCGGCGAGGCCTTTCAGCAGGCGCAGGTACTGCAGCCGTCCGGGCGGGGCGGGCTCGGAGACGCCGGTCTCCCAGTTCGCAACGGTGGAACGCCCTACCCCCACCGCCGCGGCGACCTGGGCACGGGACAGGCTGGCCGCCTCCCGCAGCCGCTGCCGCTCGGACGGTGGCGGAATCGCCGCGGTCAACCGAGCTTCCTCGAGAAGCGCTTCCACACCGGTCTCTTCACTCATACCGCGACCCTACGACGTTTGGACGACAAAGGCCTCCCACTTGGGCGTCTGTTGGACAATTTTTGGGGACAGCTCACGGCAGCGGGGTCCAGCCCCCTGCTGGGGCGCCGGCAGGGTCGGACGTCCGGTCAGTGCCGGGATGCCTGGTCCGTCACGGGCGTGTCAGCCCCGTATGCCTGGGGGCGGATGGTGTCGGCCATCCAGAAGGTCCTGGGCCCGCTGCGACTCGATACCCGGTACCGAGAACTCGTTGCTGAGCTTGCCGGACATGGTCAGGCCCAGGCCGCCGACAACGGCGAGCAGCAGCAACCAGATACCAATGACCTGTCCCCGCCGGCGGGCCGCCCGGCGTGCCCATACGTACGGCACTGACGCCGTAACCGATCTTCCTCACACTCGACGGCCATAAGTTTTTACAGTAGAGGTATTCCGTCGTCCTGACGAAGACAGAATTGTGGCGGCGATGGCGTTCCTGGAGGCCGGGATCGCCGCACTTTCGGACGAGTGACCCCTCGCAGATGCCTGGTCACGGCAACGTCGCTGCGACCGCTCGCGGCACCCGCCGGGATCTCACTGGTCGGCGAGCCATGCCACTGATGTCCCGAGGTCCCTCTGCCACCGCGCGGTGCGGCACCCTGCCCGCCCCATCACCAGAGGGCGCTGTCACCCGCCCCGCCGTACTCCGCGTGGGGCCTTCCTGCCCCCGCTCACCGGCTCAGCGACCACCGCGGACTGGGGCCCCGATCTCGCGCCCGCAATGGCAGCACTCGGCATAGCCCTACACGAGGAAGCCGCACTCGGCCTGCTCGTAGCAGACCTGACATGACCCCTCTCCAGGTCGGCTTAGGGAACCTCCCGCACGACCTCGCCCTACGGATCCCGTCCGAGGAGAGCTGAGGTGCGCGTACATCTCGCCCGCTGCGGTATCCGCCCTCGCGGGACGAGTTCACTGTTTGTCGGCTGCGGTGTCACCGGAGGACGGGGCCGCCCATCGTCTGCGGTACACCACCACCCCGCACACCGCGAAGAGGAGGACGGCCACGGCGGACGCCCCAAGGGCCGCCCGCTCGGCGAAGAGCCTTCCCAGCACTTCGAGCACGCCGAGGCCCGCAGTCGCGTAGATCAGCGCCCAGGCCGCTCCGCCCAGGAGCAGGGCAGGGAGATAGCGCGGCAACGGCATGCGCATGCTGCCCGCGAGAAAGTTGGCGGCGGTCTGGAAACCGACAGTCAAGAAGGAGAAGGCCACCACCGGCGCGCCCCACCGCTGGATCGCCCGCTCGGCGCGCCGGAACTTCGCCGAAGAGGTCCTCCCGGCAAACCTGCCGCGCCGGGCACCAGCGCCGGCGAGCCACCCGACGGCGAACGTCCCTCCGGCCCGAAGCAGGACAAGCACGTACAGGGCTCCGGCTGTGAGCGCGATCTTATCCACGACGCCTCGTCCCGGGAACGGGGCTGAAAACCGCGTCCCCCGTTACCCGCATGGGCCATCCCGCCTCGTCGGGTGCACGACGCTCACGTGGTGCCCGGTCACCGTTTCTCATCTGCGCCCTGTCTCTGCCTGTTCCGTCCGCCAGGCTTCCACCTGTGCCACTGGAATCCGAACCCGTACGCTCGGAACCCCACGCCAGGTAAGGTCACGCTAACCGAACCTGTACAAGGTGAACATAGGGCACCAGGTGGCCCGAGGAACAACAGAGGCGGTCAGTAAATCTGGTCGGCTCGCCAGCAGGGGAGGCATCTGCCGATGCGGCAGAAGTCTCGCTCGCGCCCGGGCCGTCGCCAGGCGGCTCTCGGCCTGGTTCCCCGTCTCCTGAAGCTCCAGCGCCGGCGGAGTTTCTCCGAGTGAAGGAACTCGTTGCTGAACCCGGATTCCCAGCCCAGGGGAACGGTGATCTGCCACAGTCCGGACGGCACCAGGGTCATTGCGGAGTGCGAGCGCCGCCAGGCGCTGCTGCGGCGAACGGAGGGCCTGCGGCGCGGCCGGTAAGGGCGTCACGGGCAAGGTGTCAGCCACGGCGGACGGCCGCCTACGGCGGCGCGGGAGACTTCGTGAGCTCGGCATGGACCACCGTGAAGCCGCCCTCGATCACGGTCGTGAACGGTGCGGGGGCCATGCACGTACCGGCCTGTGGCCTGACGAACTGGCCGTTCTCGTCGACGCGTCCGGGGTCGACGTCCACCACCCCCCAGGAGTAGCCGGGCCGGTCCGGCCCACCCTGGGCGCCCTGCTGGACGCTGATGCCCAGCCTGGCGCCCGGCGGGCGCGTCACGGGTCCGTCACGGGTGGGGGGCGCCGACGCGGCCGGCGTTCTCGGCCGCTCCCGCCGGTGCGCCGGGGTGTTCCCGCTCGGGCAGGAGGAGCAGTGCGCCGCCGCCGACGACGGCGAGGCCCGTCATCAGCACGAAGCCGCTGGAGAAGCTGTCGGTGGAGCTGACGATGAAGCCCATCACGGAGGGGGCGACAATGCCGGAGGAGGCGAACGCGGCGTCGGCGAACCCGGCCGCGACCCCGGGCTGGGCGGGAACGGCGTCGATGGCGGCGACCCACCAGATGCCGCCGGTGACGAAGCCGAGTCCGACACCGAGAGAGATGAAGGTGACCGAGACGGTCAGGGACGGCGCCGTGAAGATCGGGACGAGGGCCGCACCGGACAGCAGCAGGGCCACGCCCATGATGGTCAGGCGGGTGCGGGGGCTGCCCGTGCGGGTGAAGACCCGGTCGGTGATCACCCCGCCGACCAGGGCGCCGACCACACCGGCGGCCCAGGGAGCCACCGTGAACAGGCCCACCTTGGTGATGCTGAGGTCGTACTCCGTGGACAGGTAGTCGGGCAGCCAGTACATGAAGCCCCAGAACATGAAGCCCCACGCGAAGTAGCCGACGGCGATGATCCACAGGTTTCTGTTGGTGAGCACCGGACGCCAGTGGACGCGTATCTGGGCCGAACGCTCCTCCTCCCGCTGTCCCTCCGTGATGTGTGCCCGTTCCGACGCCGACACCTTCGGGTGCTCGTCGGGGGTGTCGCGCAGCAGTACCCAGGCGAGGGCGAACCAGACGACGCCCGTCGCGGCCAGTACCCAGAACATGCCGCGCCAGCCGACGCCCGCGATGAGTTGGGTGACCAACGGGCCGCCGATGAGCAGCGATCCGGCGACGGCGACGCCGCCGACCATGGCGAGCGCGCGGCCGCGTTCGTGCTGCGGCAGCCATCGGCTGACGACACTGGTCGCCGCCGGGAAGCCCGGTCCCTCGCCGGCGCCGAGGATCACGCGGGCGAGGAACAGGCCCGCGAACGTGCCCGCTACGGGGGTGAACGCGGTGACCACCGACCAGACGGCTACGCCGATCAGCAGGATGCGTCGTGCCCCGAACCGGTCGACCAGCGGGCCCGCGAGGAACGCGAAGACCATGTAGCCGATGGAGAAGGCGCTGCTGATGTACCCGTACTGCGACTTACTGATGCCGAAGGCCTCGGTCAGTGGACCGACCGCGTAGCTGACCGCGCTGCGGTCGATGTAGTTGATGACGATGAGGGCGACGATCAGGCCGAGTGTCAGCCAGCGCACACGGGAGCGCCCGACGGACGCGGAGGGCTCGGTGCTCTTGGTGGTCATGGTTCACCTCACACGGGTGGGATGGGAAGGCTGTGGTGCGTCATGTGCCGGTCACCACCGCGGACAGCGCGCGGGTCAGCCCCGCGGTGTCCCCGGCGCCGCCGATCTTCCAGACCTCGTCCGCGAGTTCTTTCACGGCCGTCTCCGGGCCGGCGCCGAGGGCGTTGGCGAGGAACTTGGCGGTGAGTTCACCGGCGTCCAGCGGGTCCTCGGGACTTCCCCGGTTGACCATGACCCGTTCGGTCACGGTCGTTCCGTCGTCCAGCTCCGCGGTCAGCGCGGCCGGGAACTGGTGCGGGAAAACCGCCGTGCACTGCGGGTCGGCGACGCACGTCACACGTGCCGCGAGGGCGAGACGCGCGGGATCGGCCGCGGCCTCGTCGGTGAAGTCCTGGTGGAACACGCCGAGTCCGGCGCCGGGCGCCGCGGGGTCGGCGAGGAGTCCCGCGGCCACGGTGTACGGGCCGCTGAACGCCGCGTGGTAGCCGGAGCGCGGACGCGCCTTCTCGGCGGACGGCTCCGCGATGGTACGCAGCACGGGGGCCGGGACACCCAGGGTGAGCGCCCTGATCCGGGCCGGGTCGACACCCCTGCGGCGCAGCCGCATGGCCGCGTCGACGCCGGCGTGCGTGAAGTGGTTGCACGGGTAGGGCTTGACGAACAGTCGGGACAGTTCCCACCGTTCGCCCAGTTGCTGGGTGACGGCCGCGGCGACGAGCTCCGGGTCGAACCGGTCTCCGCAGTACGCCTGGAAGAACCCGAACCGCCCCTCCAGCACGGTCGGCGGTCCGCTCAGGCCCAGCCGCGCCATGTCGGCGGCGATCACCCCGGCGTGCGCGGCCCAGCCGCAGTGCACGCGCTTGACGGTGCCGCCGGTGCGGTTGGCCTCGATGATGCCCGATCCCATGCTGGCGGCGATGCCGATGGCGTCGCAGATGCCGTCCGCGTCGAGGCCGCGCAGCATGCCGGCGGCGACGGCCGCGCCGATCGCGCCGCAGATGGCGGTGGCGTGCAGGCCGCGGTCGAAGAAGACGGAGTTGCCGAGCTCCTCGTCGTACTGCGCCATGCCGAGCCGGCAGGTCACCTCGATCCCGGCGGCGGCCGCGGCGAGCAGCGCGGCCCCGGAGGCTCCGACGGCTTCCGCGGTGGCCAGGGCGGCGGGCATTACCGGAGCCGAGGGGTGCAGGACCGACGGGAGGTGGGTGTCGTCGAAGTCGAGGCTGTGCGCGAGCGTGCCGTTGACGAGGGCGGCTGACGGCGCGGGCAGCCGTACCGGCGAGCCGATCACGGTGGCGGCGGGGGTGCCGCCCCACTCGGCGACCAGTTCGCGCACGGCGGCGCCGGGCCGTTCGCCGAGCGCGGCAAGGCTGTTGCCCAGCAGGTCGAGCAGGTGCCCGGTGGTCTTCTCGGCGAGGTCGGGGCGGAGTGTTGCCTCGCGCACGCCGACGGCGAAGAGCGAGAGGTGCTGGGCGGCCGTGGGCGCGGGGGAGTGCGGTGCGGGGCCGGTCATCAGGCCACCACCGCCACGGGACGGATCGGGGAGCCGGTGCCGCCGACGATCCGCAGCGGCGCCACGACGAAGAGGAACTCGTGCTGCCCGACGGCCGCAAGGTCCTCCAGGGCGAGGTGCTCCATGATGTAGATGCCGTGCTCCACCAGCAGCAGCCGGTGCACGGGCAGCACACTGTGGCCCGCGCCCGCGGGAATCTGCTCGCACGCGGTCGTGTCGCATCCGACCGCGCGCACACCTCGCTCGGCCAGCCAGCGCCCCGCGTCCTCGGTGATGCCGGGCACGCCGGACTCCTTGCCGAGGTAGGCGACCGGATCGTCGAAGAGCCGCGCCCAGCCGGTGCGTACGAGGGCGACGTCGCCCGGCCGCGGCTCGGCCCCGCCCTCTTCCGCGGCGCGCTCCAGGTCGGCCGCGCTCACCCCGTACCCGCCGGGCAGGGTGTCGGTGCCGTGCGCGGCCGCCACGTCGAGCAGGACGCCACGTGTGACCATGGCGGGGGTCTGCTCGGCGCCGTGCTCGCTGAACGCGCCGCCGGACTGGGCCCGGGCGGCGTCGACCCCGCCGTGGAGCTTGCCGTTGTGGCTGACGTGGGACAGGGCGTCGATGTGGGTACCGACGTGACCGCCGGTGACGATGACCTCGTTCGACGCGGAGCCGCCGTCGTGGCGCACCATGTCGCCGTGACGGCGGGCCAGGGTCATGCGGAAGCCGGGATGATTGGGCGAGCACGGCATCCCGGTGAACAGCGGCTGGCCGAGCTCGACCAGGCGCGGATCGGCGGGCAGCGAAGCGAGCAACGGGTTGGCGGTCGCCGGGGTTTCGGAGGAACGCGGAAGGGAAGTCATGACCTGCCTCGGCTCGGGGATCGGTACGGAGGAAAAGCGGTGTACGTGCGCAGCGGCGACGCGGCCGGCCGGGTCAGCCGGTGCGGTCGAGGATCCAGCGGGCCTGGGCCACCACGGCCGGGTCGATCAGCCGGCCGCGGTCGTCGAGCCAGGCCGCACTGCCGGCCGCGGAGGCCTCGTGCAGCGAGCCGATGAGACGCCGCGCTTCCTCGACGTCGTCGGACGTCGGGGTGAAGGCCGTGTTCACCGGGCCGACCTGCCTCGGGTGGACCACGGACCGGCCGAAAAAGCCGTGGTCACGGGCGTGTTCGGTACTGGCGGCCAGCCCCGCGAGGTCCGCCACGTCGGTCCACACGCTCTGCACCGGGCCGGGCAGTCCGGCGGCGCGCGCGGCGCAGACGATCCGCGCCCGCGACCAGTCGAGCGCACGGTCCGCCCGCACCCGCAGGTCCGCCCGGAGGTCGGCCTCGCCGAGCGAGATCAGCGCCACGCGCCGTGCCGCGGAGGCGAGTTCGTAGGCACGCTCCACGCCGAGCGCGGTCTCGAACAGCAGGTGCAGCGGGGCGTCGACCCGGCGCAGCACGGCGGTGATCTGCTCGGGACTCTCGCACTTGGGCAGCCGGAGACCGTCGACGGGGGCGCCGGCGAGCGTCTCCAGGTCGTCCGCGCCGGTGGACTCCCGCACGTCGTTGACACGGACCCACAGCGGCTTCGGCCACTGGCCGGACACCGCCTTCGCGGCCGCGGCCCGTGCCTCCTGCTTCCGCTCGCGCGGTACGGCGTCCTCCAGGTCGAGGACCACGGCGTCGGCGTCGCCTCGCATGGCCTTTTCCAGCAGGTCGGGGCGGGTGGCGGGAACGTAGAGCCAGGACCGCACGGCGCCGGGAGCACGGATCGGGGCGTTCATACGATGCCGCGTTCGGCGAGGGCGGCCAAGGTCTCCGGGTCGACACCGTACGCCTCGAGCACCTCGGCGGTGTCACGGCCCTTGCGGGGGCCGGGCCAGCGGACGGCGCCGGGTGTGTCGCTGAGCCGGAAGGGCACGTTCTGGAACCGTACCGGGCCGAGCTCCTCGTCCTCGACGGTGGTGATGGTCTCCAGTGCCTGGAACTGGGGGTCCTGGAAGATGTCACTCATGTCGTAGACGGGAGCGACGGCCGCCTGTGCCTGTTCGAAGGCCTCGGTGACCTCGGCGCGGGTGCGCTGCGCGATCCAGGAGCCGACCGCCTCGTCCAGTTCCTCGGTGTGCCGGGCGCGTTCGGCGCCGGAGGCGAACCAGGGCTCGTCCACGAACTCGGGGCGTCCGACCAGCCGCATCACCCGTTCCGCGATGGACTGGGCACTGGTGGAAACGGCGACCCAGCTCCCGTCCTTGGTGCGGTACGTGTTGCGGGGCGCGTTGTTCGCGGAACGGTTGCCGGTGCGCGGCTGCAGTTCGCCGAGCTGGTCGTAGGTGATGGCCTGCGGGCCGAGCAGGGTGATCATCGGCTCGATGATGGCGAGGTCGAGCACCTGCCCCCGGCCGGTGCGCTCACGGGCGTGCAGGGCGGTCATGATGCCGAAGGCGGCCGTGAGCGCGGAGACTCCGTCGGCGAGACCGAACGGCGGCAGGGTCGGCGGTCCGTCCGGCTCACCGGTGATGGCGGCGAAGCCGCTCATGGCCTCGGCGAGGGTCCCGAAGCCGGGCCGCTTGGCATACGGGCCGATCTGGCCGAACCCGGTGACGCGGGCCAGCACGAGTCGCGGGTTGATCGCGCTGAGCTCTTCGTAGCCCAGCCCCCAGCGCTCCAGTGTGCCGGGCCGGAAGTTCTCGACGACGACGTCCGCGTCCGCGGCCATGCGCCGGAAGATGTCCTGTCCCTCGGGGCTGCCGAGGTAGAGGGTGATGGCTCTCTTGTTGCGGGCCAGCATCTTCCACCACAGTCCCACGCCGTCCTTGCTGGCACCGTGGCTGCGCACCGGGTCGCCCCGGGGGTGTTCGACCTTGGTGACCTCGGCGCCGAAGTCACCGAGCAGCGTCGCGGCGAGGGGCCCCGCGAAGAGGGTGGCGATGTCCAGGACCTTGATGCCGTCGAGTGCGGCGCCGGCGGAAGCCGCCGGTGGCCCGGCACTCGTGTCGCCGGTGTGGGTCTCGCTCATGGTGAGCCGGGTCCTTTCGTGGTCGGGTGGGCGCCGGCGGTGCCCCCGTCCGCCCCGACGGGGAGCCGGCCGGTCCAGCCGAGTGCGGCGGAGATGTCGCGGGCGGCCCGCAGGAGATGGGGGGCGCAGTCGAGGATGAAGGCGGTGGTGTAGCGGCTGCGCGGCCCGCACACCGAGACGGAGCCGCGGACGTCCCCGTCCAGACCGATCAGCGGGGCGGCGACGGAGCCGGCGTCGGCCTGCCGCTCGCCCTGCGAACTGGCGTACCCGGTGCGGCGGATCTCGGCGAGTTGCGCCCGCAGCTCCGCCGCGTCGGTGGGGGTGGTGTCGGTCAGCGCGGGCAGGTGGGCGGCGAGGATCTCCTCGCGCCGCGGCTCGGGCAGGTGGGCGAGGCAGCTCTTGCCGGAACTGCCCGCGTGCAGGGGGAACCTGCGGCCCAGTTCCACGGTCATCTTCACCTCGTGCGTACTGACGATCTGGTCGATGTAGGCACGTCCGCCAGGGACCAGCGCGCTGAGGGTGACCGTTTCGCCGGTCTGTGCCTGCAGGCGCCGCAGGATGCCGGCGGCCACGGTCCGCAGGTCGGACTCCCGCAGTGCACGGGCACCGAGCGCGGCGGTGCTGGGACCGAGCCGGTAGAGCCGGGTCTCCTGGTCAGGAACGACCATGCCGCGTTGCACGAGGGTCTGCAGGATGCGGTGCACGACGGCCTTGCTGAGGCCGAGTTCGCGGGCGATCCGCGAGACGCCGAGCTCGTCGGGTCCGTCGGTGAACAGCAGCAGCACGTCGATCACGCGGCCGGCGGTCTCGGTTCCGGGTTGAGTCGTCATGGGCCCATTCTCGCCTGCCTTCCGAGGAACAGCGGACCACAGTCCGATTTCTCGTACCGTTCAATGGAACAACAGAGAAGCATCGGGTTCCGGCCGAGTCAAGAGCCATTTCGCGACCAATTCTCTCCCCCAACACGGTCGAATCCGGCAATTTGCGAGCATGCGTCCAGGGTATTGACGCGATTCGGGAAACACTGGAATCATCGATAAAACAAAGTGTTCCGCTGAATGGAACAACGTAAGGGAGGTGGACACCATGGAGGTGGAGCCGACCGGACACCGGGAAGCGGCCGCGGAGAGCACCGACGCTCTCGCCCGCTGGGCCCACGACCTCTCCTGGGACGACGTCCCCGCCCCGGTGCGGGAACGCCTCTCACTCGTCCTGCTGGACACCCTGGCCGTGACACTCGCCGGGGCACGCACCGAGGGACAGCGGGACATCCGTGCCTCATGGCCCCGGCCGCCCGGCGAGGCACCCGTTCTCGGGTCCGGTTTCCACACGGACACCGACACGGCCGCGTACCTCAACGCGACGGCGCTGGTCTGCTGCGAACTCGACGAGGGCGCCAAGTACGCCCGCGGCCATCCGGCCGGGCACACCTTCCCCGCCGTACTGGCTCTGGCGGCGACGCTGGGCGCCCCAGGCCGGGCCACCGCACGGGCACTGCTCGCGGGCTACGAGGTGGCGGCGCGCTTCGGCCGCGCCACCACCCTCGCGCCCGGCGTACATCCCCACGGCACCTGGGGAGCGACCGGCGCGGCCGCGGGCTGCGCGCTCCTGCTGCGACTCGCGCCGCCGCAGGTCGCGGCGGCGATCGACACCGCGGCCGGCCTCGCCACCGCGGGCCACTTCGACTCCGCACTCGACGGTCACCGAGTCCGCGACGCCTGGACGGGCGCGGCGGCGCTGTCCGGCCTGGCCGCAGCCCGGCTGGCCCAGGCCGGGGTGGTGCGCAACACGGGTACGGCCTCCCGTTCGCTGGGCACCCTGCTCGGCACGTTCGACGCACGGGAACTCACCGCGGGCCTCGGGCAACCGCCCGGCACCCCGACGGACTGGCAGATCACCCACAACTACTTCAAGCGCCACGCCTCCTGCTCCTACACCCACCCCGCCGCGGACCTCGCCCTCGACCTGCGGAGCGGACCCCTGCACGGCATGACGCCGGCCGGCGTCATGGCGGCCCTGGACTCCGTGACCGTCGACACCCACCGGCTCGCCGCGCCTCTGGACCGCACCCGCTGGGACAACGGACTCGGCGCGATGTTCTCCGTCCCGTACGCGGTCGCCGCCGCCCTGCTCGACGGAGAGGTGGCCCCCGCCACGGCGGACGCGACCGAGGAACGGCGCCCCGAACTGTTCGCGCTGGCTCGCAGGGTGACGGTCCGCGAGGACCCGTACCTCACCGCACGACTGCCGCACGAGCGGCCCGCCCGCCTGACGGCACACTTCACCGACGGCCGGCCCCCGCTGACGCTGTTCGCACCCCTCCCCGTGGGGGACAGCGCGCACCACCCCTTCACGGACACGACACTTCCGGCGTTTTTGACCCGGCTCCTGGATGACGGCAGCCTGGTGGACCACCTGCGGAGCCTGGCCGCGAGCCTGCCCCTGGCCGAGGACGCGGCTCCCCTGCTGCGCGCCCTGGCCGCACCGCCGGACCCCGCGAGAAACACTGCCGGACCGCCGGCATCGGGAGGCAACGTATGAAGATCTGGTCCGTCACACCGGTCCGTGTGGACGCCCACGAACTGGCGCGCCGCCGCGACCGCTACCGGGACATCGCACCGCCCGGCTGCGCGGTCACCCTCGCCGCCGCGGGATCCGGCGCGCCCGCCCGGTTCGCCACCGAGGACGACATCGGGGCCTCGACCGCCGCGACCCTCGACGCCCTGAAGGCCCCGCCCGGCGACGGCGTCACGTACCGGATGCCCGACTGCGTGCTCGACCCGGGCGTGCCGCTCACGCCGGACCCCGCCCCGGTGCCCGTGGTGGGGATGCTCCGGCTGACCGCCGCACACCTGGTGGCGACCGGCCGCCCCTTCGGCGCCGTGACCCGCAACCGCGCCATCGGCGACGCGCTGGCCGCACGGATCGACGAGTACGGACATGGCCCCTGGTTCGCCGGCGTGAGCGTGCTCGACCTCGACTTCGAGGCGATCGCCGACACGGAGCGCTGGAACGACACGGTGCGCGCGGCCCTCGACGGCTTCACCGCACGGGGTGTGACCGCCGTGGTCAACGGCTGCTCGGCGGTCACCGTGCAGGACGAGGACGCGCTGCCTCCGGCACCCGCGACCGCGCGGCTGATCGACCCCGCGCGCCTGGCCCTGCGCCTGCTGACGGCAGGATCTGCCGCATGAGCCGCGAAAGGACACCGGACGCGCCCGACGACGGCGCCGTCGACCTGGTCGTCGCCGGCGCGGGCGGCGGTCTCGCCGGCGCACTGCGGGCCGCCGAGGCCGGACTGAGCGTGCTGGTCGTCGACCCCGACGAACAGTTCCTACGAGGCAACAACACCTCCATGTCCACGGCGATGATCCCCGGCGCGGGGTCGCGCTGGCAGCGCGAGGCAGGCATCGAGGACTCGCCCGACCGCTTCGCCCGCGACATCGCCGCCAAGACCCACGGCACCGCCGACCCGGTACTCACCACCGCGCTGGCCGCAGCCAGCGCCCCACTGCTCGAATGGCTCGCCGACGGCGCGGGCCTGCCCCTCCACCTGGTGCGGGACTTCGGCTACCCCGGCCACTCCGTGCACCGGCTGCACACGGTGGAGGGACGCCACGGCTCACTGCTGCTGCGCCACCTGTACGACAGGGCGCGGCGCTCGCCCGCGATCGACCTGCTCGTACCGGCGCGCCTCGTCGACGTGGAGTTCTCGCCCCCGGGGCCGGACGGCGGCCGGGTCACCGGCGCCGTCGTCGAGTACCCGGGCGGCGGCCGCGAGACGATCGCGACGCGCGGCGTGCTGCTGGCGACCAACGGACACGGCGCCGACCGCGACCGGGTGGCACGCCATCTCCCCGAGATCGCCGCGGCCGACTACCACGGCGGCCAGTTCTCGCGCGGCGACGGCCTGGACATCGGGCTGCGCCACGGCGCCACGCAGGCGTTCATGGACGCCTACCAGGGCCACGCCGCCCTCGCACGCCGCTCACGGACGCTCGTGGGCTGGGCCACGATCATGCACGGCGCGATCATGGTCGACGCCTCGGGCACCCGCTTCGGCGACGAGACCACCGGCTACTCCGAGTACGCCGCGGCCCTCGCCGCCCGCCCGGGAGCACACGGCTGGATCGTTCTGGACCACCGCGTCCACGACCTGTGCCTGCCGTTCACCGACTTCCGCCAGACCGCCGAGGCGGGCGCCCTGGTGTGGGCGGACGACGCGAGCACCCTGGCCGCAGCCACGAACCTGCCGCCCGACGCCCTCGCCCGCTCCCTCCAGGAACAGACGTCGCTCGCGACACGCAGGGCACCGGCCGCTGCGGGAACCGCCTCCGAACCCGCAGATCCCTTCGGCCGGACACATTTCGAGGCGCCGCTGAGCCCGCCCTACGCCGCGGTCGAGGTGGTCCCCGCCCTGTTCCACACCCAGGGCGGCCTCGTCGTCGACGGCGACGCCCGGGTCCTGGGGCCCGACGGCCGGCCCCTGGACGGCCTGTACGCCTCGGGCGGCACGGCGCACGGCATCTCCGGCCACGGCGCCGCCGGGTACCTGGCCGGCAACGGCCTGCTGCCCGCACTAGGCCTCGCCTGGCAGGCGGCAAACCACCTGGCCCGACCCACCCACCGGCTTCATCGAGAGAGGTAACGAACATGACCGAACTGGACCTGCTCATCAAGAACGTGCGTCTGGTCAGGGACGACGCCGAGGACATCCCGGTGACGGACATCGGTGTGAAGGACGGAAAGTTCCACCGCATCGCGCCCGGCATCGACGCGTCCGACGCACGTGACGTGGTGGACGGCAAGGGTCTGCACGCCTTCCCGGGCGTCGTGGACGCGCACCAGCACTGGGGGATCTACAACCCGCTGTCCGAGGACACCGAGAGCGAGTCACGGGCCTGCGCCCAGGGCGGTGTGACCACGGCCCTGACCTACATGCGCACCGGCCAGTACTACATGAACCGCGGCGGCAGCTACGGCGAGGTCTTCCCGCTGGTCCTCGACGGCGCGGAAGGCCGCAGCCACGTGGACTACGCCTTCCACCTGGCCCCGATGCAGGCCTCGCACATCGAGGAGATCCCGGAACTCATCGAGCGTTTCGGCGTCACCTCGTTCAAGATCTTCATGTTCTACGGCAGCCACGGCCTCCACGGCCGTTCGGCGGACCAGGGCTCGTTCCTCATGACGCCGCCCGGTGAGCGCTACGATCTGGCGCACTTCGAGTTCGTGATGCGTGGTGTGCAGGCGGCCCGCGCCGCCTTCCCCGACCTCGCCGACGAGATCTCGCTGTCGCTGCACTGCGAGACCGCTGAGATCATGACGGCGTACACGAGGCTGGTGGAGGAGGAGGGCCGGCTCGACGGCCTCGCCGCCTACAGTGCCTCGCGCCCCCCGCACTCCGAGGGTCTGGCCGTCACCATCGCGAGCTACCTGGCCGCCGAGACGGAACTGCCCAACATCAACCTGCTCCACCTGTCCTCGCGCAAGGCCGTCGAGGCGGCGATGCTGATGGCGAAGACCTTCCCGCAGGTGAACTTCCGCCGGGAGGTGACGATCGGTCACCTGCTCGCGAACATCGAGACCGCGTCCGGCATCGGAGGCAAGGTCAACCCACCGCTGCGTCCGCAGGAGGACGTGGACGCACTGTGGGAGCACCTGGTCGCCGGCAACGTGAGCTGGGTCGTCAGCGACCACGCCTGCTGCAAGGAGGAGAAGAAGTTCGGGGACCCCCGTGGCGACGTCTTCCGGGCCAAGTCGGGTTTCGGCGGCACGGAATATCTGCTCCCGGGTCTGGTCGGAGCCGCTCCTGCGCACGGACTGCCCCTGCAAAGGGTCGCGGAGCTGACCGCATGGGCGCCTGCCCGGCGATTCGGGCTGCGCACGAAGGGCCGGATCGCCGAGGGGTTCGACGCCGACCTGGCGCTGGTCGATCCCGTGCGGTCCTGGACGGTTGACGCGGCGGACTCCGAGTCCGCCCAGGAGTACACCCCGCTCCAGGGACTGGAGATCGGCGCGAGCGTCGAGTCGACCTTCCTGCGCGGCCGGCAGATCTACGCGGACCGCAAGGTGACGCCCGGCCCCCGGGGCCGCTACCTGCACCGCCCGACCTCACGCTGATCCCCGGGCCCGGGCGGTCCCGTCACTCGTCTGCCGCTGGACTTCCCGCAGGGAGCGAGACGGTCCCGGATCCCGGCCGAGTCGGGCACAGGTGCCCTCCTGCACGACCCGGCCCTCGCCCAGCACGACGATCCGGTCGGCTACGGCAACGTTGGCGAGCCGGTGCGTGATCAGCAGGACGGCACGGTCCTTCGCCGGCTCCCGCAGGCCGGAGAAGATCCGGCGCTCCGCCCGGGCACCGAGGGCCACCGTGGGTTCGTCCACGACCAGCACGGCCCGCGTCGCCGGTGGCGCCCGCCCTCAGTGAACATCACACAGCGTTACCACAAGTACGGGCCAGAGCCGCTCGTTTGACAGGCCCAGGCCCTCACGCGCGGCTGCGGAACGGCTCTTGTACCGTTCCGCAGCCGCGCGTGAGGCCGGACGAGGCCGGACGAGGTCCTTTGTGAGCTGCCGGCCTGCGGAGGACGTGACGTGCCGGTGGTGTCTCAGCTCAGGCCGGGGCCGCCGGGTGCGCGGCGGTTTTGGGGGCGGTGTGCGCCCGGGCCAGGATGCGCGTCGCCTGATCGACACGGGGTTTGTCGAGGATCTCGCCGTCGAGCCGGACGGCTGCGCCGTCCGACTGTCGCGCCGTGTCGACGATCCGACGTGCCCACGCGACCTCGGCCTCGGTGGGCAGGAAGGCGCGGTGCACTCCGGGAAGCTGGCGCGGATGCAGGCACAGCTTGGCGCCGAAGCCCAGGTCCCGGCTGCGGCGGGCTTCCCGCTCGGCGATCGCGGGGTCGTCCAGGGCGAGGGTCACCCCGTCGACGGGGGCGGCCAGTCCGGCGGCACGCGAGGAGTTGACCAGGACGCTGCGGGCGTACAGCAGTTCGTCCTCGGCGGGCGGGTGCAGGGTGGCGGCGATGTCGTGGGCGTAGTCGACGCTGCCGAACACGAGGCGCAGAACCGTGTCGCACTCGGCGATCCGGTCCGCGTCGCGCACTCCGCGCGCCGACTCGACCAGGGGCAGCAGCGCGCTGTGCGCGGGCAGCGCCGCGGCGGTGGCGGCCGTGGTCGCGGCGTCGGCCTTGGGTAGCATCACCGCGGCCGGGCCGGCGCCTTCGGCCTGGGCGGCCAGCACGGCGGCGAGGTCCGCCTGGTGCCACGGGGTGCCGGCCGCGTTGATCCGTACGACGACGCCCGCAAGGTGCGGCCACGCGAAGACCGACGCGCGGGCCCCGTCCTTGTCGCCGGGGCCCACGGCGTCCTCCAGGTCGATGACGACCAGGTCGGCGCCGCTGGCGGTCGCCTTGGCGAACCGGTCGGGGCGGGAGCCGGGCACGAACAGTACGCTGCGCGCGGTCCGCACCCGCCAGGCCGTGCCGGGTACGGCGGTGCGGGAGGCGGGCGGCGCGGGTGTCCGGTCCGTTTCCTCCGCCGTGCTCGGCGTCGGCTCCGTCATGGTGTGCTCCTCTTGCGCGTTCCTGTCGGGATGCCCGTGTCCGCGGGCGAGGGTGCGGGTGCGGCTTCCGAGCTGATGTCGTCGAGCGCCATGCTGGTCGTGCGTTCCCCGAGGACGATGAGCACCAGACCCATCAGCAGGGCCATCACGGCCAGGTAGACGAAGACGGCGGCGAAGCCGAACCCGGTGTAGATCCAGCTGACGGCTACGCCGCCGATCACGCCCGAGAGCCGGCCGAATCCGGTGGCGATGCCCGCGCCCAGGCCCCGCAGCGGGGTGGGGAAGACCTCGGGGATGTAGGTGTACTGCACGGCCACGCCGCACTGGAGCAGCATCGTGGCGAGGAAGCCGCTGACGACCAGCGCGGTGGCGCCGTCGATCAGGCCGAACGCCAGCAGGAGCACGGCCACGCAGGTCTCGATGCCCAGCAGCATCCAGCGACGGTCCCAGCGGTCGATGAAGGGGATGGCCAGCAGGGCGCCGGGCACGGCCGCCGCGGCGAGTATCGAGGTGACGTTGAGGCTTTCGGACTGGGTGTAGCCGTTCTCCACCAGGAGGGTGGGGACCCAGGAGTTGAAACCGTAGAAGCACAGGATCAGGAAGACCGAGACGAGCGACGTGGCGATCAGCCGGCGCCGGTTGCGGCCGGTGAGCAGGTCGGTGAGGCGGGCGCGCGTCAGCGGCGGGGTCTCCGTCGGAGGGGGGAGCGGGGCGCCGGTGCGTGCGACGGCCTCCTGCTCCAGCCGGGTGACGAGGGCGAGTGTCGCGTCCTCCCGGCCGTGCGCGACGTGCCAGCGGATGGACTCGGGGAGGATACGGGCGGCGATGACCACGCCGACGACCCCCAGTGCGCCGACGACGAACACCCACCGCCAGCTCTCCGGGCCGAGCGGGATGAGCAGCCGGGAGACCCATGCGGCGACGGGCACACCGACGAAGCCGAGGACGAGGATCCAGGACTGGTAGCGGCCGCGCAGCGCCGGCGGGAACATCTCGCTGACCCACACCAGCAGCACCCCGGTCATCGCCTGGAGGCCGACGCCGGTGAGGAAGCGGGTGGCGCCCAGTTGCCAGGGGCCCCCCGAGAGCGCGGAGAGCAGCGAGAAGAAGGAGTAGAAGACGACGGCCCCCAGCAGCACGCGGCGCCGGCCGAAGCGGTCGGATAGCCGTCCGCCCAGGAGGGCGCCGACGAACATGCCGGCGAAGCCGACGGAGGTGATGGCGCCGACCCCGTCGAGCGAGAGGTCCCACTGCTCGCGCAGGCGGGGGGCGACGTAGGCGAAGGTGTTGAGGTCGATGAGGTCGAAGCTGAAGAGGAATCCGAGCAGCAGGGCCCATCTGCGGTGGGACGCGGTCGCCACGGGGATGCGGTCCAGCCGGGCCGTTACCGATGGGGTGCCTGCCGCTGGTGAGGGGGGCTGGCCAGTGGTGCGCGTTGTCATGGTGATCTGCCTCGCACGGTCGTTGGCGGGCTCGTGGTGGCTGGAGCCGGACGGCTCACTCCGCGCGGCGCGTCGGCGGGACCGGGAAGGACGGAGGTGTCCGGCACCGGCATGTGTCCCGCGAACGTGTCGCGCGTCACGACTGCGTGAACAGTAAAGGTCCTACATTTTGTGACGCAAGACCCCTGCAATATTTAGTTGCCCCCCACCGCAGCACGCCGCCTCGCCCGCCCCGGACCGCGCGTCTCCGGTCAGGCCTGCCCGCGCCCCGGTCCCTTGCGGACGACGTCGACCTGCGTGACGTCGATACGGGTGTAGGTCTCACGCAGTGCCGCGAGGTGTGCGCGCATCGCGCGGCTCGCCGCGTCGGCCCGGCCGGCCCGTACGTGCTCCAGGATCACCGTGTGCTCGTCCGCGACCGTGCGCCAGAACGAGGCGTCCGCGCGTTCGCGCAGGAAGCGTTCGCGCAGCACCGAGAAGACCGGCCGGGTGACCATGTCCAGCAGGGGGTTGCCCGCGGCCCGCAGCAGCAGTACGTGGAAGTTGCTGTTGGCGCTCCAGCGGGCACTCTCGGGTGCGTCGCAGCTGTCCACGACCACGATCGAGGACGCCAGTCGTTCCAGGTCGGCCTCGCTCCGGCGACGGGCGGCGAGCCCGGCCGCGGGAACCTCCAGCATGGCGCGGACCTCCAGCAGTTGCGGCACGGAGACCCGCCCGCGGCTGAGCAGTCCGAGGGAGGCGTGCAGGTACTCGGAGACGTCCTCGAAGGAGGGCTCGGCGACGAAGGTGCCGCCGTTCACCCCGCGGGTGGTGGTGAGCAGCTTCTGGGAGGACAGCACGCGCAGCGCCTCCCGCAGCGTGTTGCGGCTGACCCCCATGCGGGCGGTCAGCTCGCTCTCGGGGGGCAGTCGCTCACCGGGCAGCAGCTCACCGCCGAGGATTATGTCGCGCAGGGTGTCCGCGACGCGTTCGTAGGTGAGCTGGGGGCGTCCACTGGGCTGCATGGCACGCACGCTACCGGCCGCCCGGCGCCGCGCAGAAGCCTTCGACGGCCTCCTGGAAAGCACCGGACACCTTGACGAAGTAAATGTCCTACATTTAACGTCGCCGACACATCCTCCACCGCTACAGGCCGGAGGCACCCGCCCCTCGGGGTGGAGGTCGAGAAGGAGCAGTTGCATGAGCATCAAGCCCGGATGGCAGGGCCGGTACTACGAGGACTTCACCGTCGGGGACGTCTACCAGCATCCGCTGGGACGCACCGTGAACGAGACCGACAACACCTGGTTCACGCTGCTCACCATGAACACCAACCAGGCGCACTTCAACGCGCAGGTCGGCGCCGGATCCGAGTTCGGAAAGCCCCTGGTGGTGTCCACCCTCACCCTGGCCATCGCGGTCGGCCAGAGCGTCATCGACGTCACCCAGAACGCCTTCGCCAACCTCGGTCTGGACGACGTGAAGTTCACCCACCCCGTTTTCGCCGGGGACACGTTGTGGACGGAGTCGGTGGTGCTGGCCAAGCGCGAGTCCCGCTCCCGCCCCACGGCCGGCATCGTCACGGTGCACTCGCGGACGCTCAACCAGGACGGCGAGGAGGCGCTCAGCTTCCGGCGCTCCTTCTTCGTCCACAAGCACGGCGCGTCCGGCGCCGAGTCCCGCTTTCCGGTCGCCGGCAAGCCGCTGCCCGTGCCCGGGGGCGAGGCGCACGATGGCAGGGCCGAGCCCAAGAGGAGCGGGGAATGAAGCCGCTGGAGGACGTCCGCGTCGTCTCGCTGGAGCAGTACGGCGCCGGACCGTTCGGCTCGTTGCACCTGGCCGCGCTGGGCGCCGAGATCATCAAGATCGAGGACCCGAGCTCGGACGGCGACATCGGGCGGTACGTCCCGCCGTTCAACGAGGGCCAGGACTCGCTCTTCTTCGAGTCCTTCAACCGGAACAAGTCCTCCGTCGCACTGGACATCCGCAGCCCCGCCGGGCGCGAGGTCTTCGAGGACCTAGTGCGTTCGGCCGACGCTGTCTACTCCAACCTACGCGGCGACGTACCCGCCAAGCTGGGCATCCGCTACGCGGACCTGGCCCGGATCAACCCCGCCGTCGTCTGCTGCTCCCTCACCGGCTTCGGAATGGACGGGCCGCGCAGCGCCCAGCCCGGCTACGACTACGTCCTCCAGGCACTCGCCGGCTGGATGTCGGTCACCGGCGAGCCCGGCGGCCCGCCGCAGAAGTCCGGCCTGTCGCTGGTCGACTACAGCGGCGGCCTGGTCGCGGCCCTGGCACTGACGGCCGGCGTGCACGCGGCGCGGCGGGACGGCCGGGGCATGGACTGCGACCTGAGCCTGTACGACACCGCGATCGGCATGCTCACCTACGTCGGGACCTGGCAGATGAACGAGGGCTGGCAACCCCGGCGCACCTCGCACTCGGCGCACCCCTCGCTCGTCCCCTTCCAGGCGTTCGAGGCGAAGGACGGCTGGCTGGTCGTCGGCTGCGCCAAGGAGAAGTTCTGGCAGCGGCTCACCAACGTCCTCGGCCGTCCGGACCTGGCCGCCGACCCGCGGTTCACCACCTTCACCGAGCGCGGCGTCAACCGGGACGTACTCGTCCCGTTGCTGGAGGAGGTGCTGATGACACGGACCGTGGCCCAGTGGCTGGAGCCGATGCAGGCCGCCTCCATCCCCTGCGCCCCGATCAACGAGGTGCACGAGGCGCTCACCGATCCCCACACCCTCGCCCGCGGCATGGTGGTGCAGACCGAGCACCCGCGCTACGGGCTGATGTCGTCGGTGGCCTCACCCGTGCGGGTCGGCCCGCCCCTCGCTCCCGGCGAACACCGCAGGGCCCCGCTGCTGGGCGAGCACACCGAGTCGGTGCTGCGCGGCCTCGGCTACGACGACACGCGCATCGCAAACGCCCGCGCCCGCGGTGCGTTCGGTGGAACGTCCGCCCCCGCTTCGGCTCCCGGCCCGGCCTGAGGCACAGCGGCTCAGCCCCCCTTCCCTCCCCCTCCCTCTCACCCTTCCTCCGGAGAGCGCCGTGGATTTCAACCTGACCCAGGAACAACAGATGTACCGCCGCACCCTGCGCGACTTCGTGGAGCGGGAGATCGTCCCCGTCGCCCGGGAGTACGAGCACGCGGGCCGCTATCCGGCCGAGATCGTCGAGACGATGAAGAAGCTCGGCCTCTTCGGCCTCGTCATTCCCGAGGAGTACGGCGGCCTCGGCGTCGACACCGTCTCCTTCGCCCTCACCTTCGAGGAGATCTCGCGCGGCTGGATGGGGGTGGCCGGCATCCTCGGCAGCCACTCGGTGTCCTGCTGGATGATCAACCGGCACGGCACGGAGGAGCAGAAGCGCGCCTATCTGCCGCAGCTGGCCACGGGCGAGCGCCGCACAGCCTTCGCCCTCACCGAGCCCGGCGCGGGCACCGACCTCCAGGGCATTCGCACCACCGCCCGCCGCGACGGCGACCACTACGTCGTCAACGGCACCAAGATGTGGATCACCAACGCGCGGTACGCCAACCCACTGCCCGTCCTGGTCAAGACCGACCCCAGCGTCTCCCCCGCGCACAAGGGGATATCGGTGCTGCTGGTGGACACCGACACGCCCGGTTTCGAGGTGACCAAGGACATCGGCAAGCTCGGATACAAGGGCCCGGAGTCCTGTGAGGTCGTCCTGACCGACGTGCGGGTCCCGGTGTCCGCACTGCTGGGCGGCGTGGAGGGACGGGGCATGCAGCAGGCGCTGTCCTCACTGGAGACCGGCCGGATCAACATCGCCTCACGCTCGGTCGGAGTGGCCCAGCGAGCCTACGACGAGGCCCTGTCCTACGCCCGTGACCGACAGGCCTTCGGGCACCCGATCGGCGACTTCCAGGCCATCCAGCTCCGGCTCGCCGAGATCGCCACCCAGCTCCAGGCGGCGCGGCTGCTGACGTACTGGGCGGCCTCCCAGATGGACGCGGGCCGCCGTATGGACACCGAGTCGGGCATGGCCAAGATCTTCGCGTCGGAGACGGCGCTGCTCTGCGCCACCGACTCGATGCGCATCCATGGCGGTTACGGCTACTCCACGGAATTCGAGGTAGAACGGCTCTACCGGGACGCGCCGCTCATGGCGATCGGCGAGGGCACCAACGACGTGCTGCGCACCGTGGTGGCCAAGGCGCTGCTCGCGGGGAAGGCGGAGGTCTCATGACAGCGCGACGGCACGAGGACCCGACGGGGCAGGACATTGCGCGGCAGGACCCGACGGGGCAGGATTCCGCGCGGAAGGACCAGGCCGGGGTGGGGCTCGCGCACCGCGTGGGCCGCTTCGCGGCGGGCCTCACACTGGACTCCGTCCCCGAGGACGTCACGGAACGGGCCCGGTACCTGATCCTGGACGCGGTGGGCCTGGCCTTCGCCTCGGCCGACCGCGACTTCGCCGAAGTCGCCGCGACGGCCCTCGGCCCCGGCTCGGCGACGGGCTCCGGGGCCGAGGGGGACTCTCCGGTCCTGGGCCGTCCGGAGCGCCTCGAACCGCGCGACGCCGCCGTGCTGAACGGTGTCCTCGTCCACGGCCTCGATTTCGACGACACCCACATCGCGTCGGTCACGCACGTCTCCGCCACCGCCCTGCCCGCCGCGCTCGCCGCCGCCGTGCAGGCCGACCGGGGCGGCGACGAACTGCTCGCCGCGTACGTGCTCGGCATCGAGGTCGCCGCCCGCGTCGGTCTGGGGGGCGCGGGCCATTTTCATGACAGCGGCTTCCACCCGACGCCCGTCGCGGGCGCGTTCGGTGCCGCGACCGTGGCCGCCAAGCTCGCCGGTCTCGACGCGCACGGCATCGCCACCGCCCAGGGCATCGTGGGCTCCATGGCGGCGGGGCTGCTGGAGTTCCTGGAGGACGGGGCCTGGACAAAGCGGCTGCATCCCGGCTGGGCCGCGATGTGCGGGCTGACGGCGGCGTCCTTCGCGCGGGCGGGCTGGAGCGGTCCGCCGGCGGTGTACGAGGGCCGCTTCGGGCTCTACAACACCCACCTGCAGACCACCGAGCGTGCGGCGCGACCGGAGGCGGTGGCCGAAGGACTGGGTGAGGTCTGGGAGGTGACCCGTACGGCGGTCAAGCCATACGCCTCCTGCCACTTCACGCACCCGTTCATCGACGCGGCCCTGCACCTGCGGCGGCAGGGCGCGGACCCGGCACGGATCACCCGCGTGACCGCGGGCATCCACCCCGTCCCGGGCAAAGTGATCGCCCAACCGCTCGCTGCCAAGCGCACGCCCCGCAGCGAGTACGACGCCAAGTTCAGCCTGCCCTTCACGGTGGCCGCCGCACTCGTCCGGGACCGTTTCGGGCTGGCCGAGCTGACCACCCCGGCCCGGGAGGACGACGACATCCTCGCCCTGGCCCGCCGGGTCGAGATCACCGACGATCCCGGCAGCGCCTTCCCGGACGCCTACTCGGGTGTACTGAGCGTCGAACTGGACGACGGGCGGGTGCTCACCCACCGCGAGCAGGTAAACCGCGGCCACGACACCCGGCCGCTCACCAATGCCGACATCACGGTGAAGTTCCGCGAGAACATGGCGGCTCGTACCGATGCCGACGACGCGGTCACCACGCGCGTCGAGACCGCGGTGCTCGGGCTCGGCAGAAGCGGGGGGCCGACGATGACGGCACGCCAGTTCGCGGAGGCATGCTCCTCCGCTCCGTCGTCCGGCGGACAGGGGTCCGGACCGCATCACACCTGAGATGCACCTGCGCGCGTGTCAGGGAGGCCGCCGCGGGCTGCGGCGGATGTGCGGCAGCAGGTGCAGCGGGACCCGCGGTTGCCATGAGCCCCAGCATGAGAGTGCCGGTGGCGATCAGTCCGCCTGCGCGACTTCTTGTTCATTGCCTCGGTCTTTCCCGAATCGGATGAGTGACGTTCAGGTGAGCTGGCGTGTCTGGGCATGCGCTGCCGTCCGTGCGGTGTGTGTGGTGGCGTCCCGAGGTGCGGTGTCGGTGCCGTGCTCGGTGACGGCTGGCTGCGCAGGCTGGTGATGGGTGGGCGCGCCCTGTATCGCTGCCCACCCACCGTGTTCCACAGCGCGTTGCACCCCGCCTCTGTGCGGTGGAGGTGGCGTGCGTGGCGTCACGCGGTGTGGAGTCGTGCCGTCAGGTCCTGGTGGTGCGCCTTGTGCGCCCTAGGTGTTCTGTCCACGGAGGTTGGGTGCGGTGACAGTGATCACCGTCTGGGGATCTTGAACGAGTGAGGGCCTTCCGGGTTCGGTGTGGATTGCGACGTCTACACCAGCCCGAAAGGCCCTCATGCCCCACCGTAATGCACCCCTGACCGAGACCGGACGTCTGCGGCTGGCCCGCTGCGTGGTTGATGACGGCTGGCCCCTGCGCCGGGCGGCGGAGCGGTTCCAGGTCTCGCCGACCACAGCACAGCGGTGGGCCGGGCGATACCGCAAACTCGGCGAGGCGGGGATGAGTGACCGTTCCAGCCGCCCCCACCACAGTCCCCGGCGCACGCCGACCCGGACCGAACGCCGGATCATCAAGGTCCGCCTTGCACGGCGGTGGGGACCGGCCCGCATCGCGCACCTGCTGGGCCTGGTGCCCTCCACCGTGCACCGCGTCCTGACCCGCTTCGGCCTCGCCCGGCTCAGCCATCTCGACCGGGCCACCGGCCGCGTCATACGCCGCTACGAACGCGACCGGCCCGGCGAACTCGTCCACGTGGACATCAAGAAACTCGGCAACATCCCCGACGGTGGCGGCCACAAGGCCCTCGGCCGCCAGGCAGGCCGCAAGACCCGCTCCGGGGCCGGCTACAGCTACATCCACACCGCCGTCGACGACCACTCCCGCCTCGCCTACAGCGAGATCCACACAGACGAGAAGAAGGAGACCGCCACCGCCTTCTGGACACGCGCACACGCCTACTTCACCGGCGTCGGGATCGCCGTCGAACGGGTCCTGACCGACAACGGCGCCTGCTACAAGTCCTACCTCTGGCGAGAAGCCCTGGCGGCGGCCGGGATCACCCACAAGCGAACCCGGCCCTACCGGCCACAGACCAACGGCAAGGTCGAACGGCTCAACCGCACCCTGCTCGACGAATGGGCCTACGCAAAGCCCTACCGCTCAGAGCAGGAACGACGCGACGCGTTCCCCCACTGGCTGCACTCCTAGAATCACCACCGCGGACACACCGCGCTCGCAGGCAAACCACCCGCCAGCCGCGTCCCCAACCTCACAGGGCAATACACCTACTAGGTCCCGCGCCGCCCGCGCCTACGCCCGCCGCACCCACAGCACGGAATAACCAGGGCAAATACCACGAGAACCCGGCCAGGAACCTGCGATCCCGGCCAAGGCGGGGGGCATACGCGACCTGAAAGGACGCGACGATGTCCCTGTCCGGCCAGGACGCCGTCCAATAGCCGGAGCCGAAGCCCTCGCCGAATCCGACGCCAAGCGGCGCGAGGTCCCGCCAACGAGTGACGTCGGCACCTGATGGCGCTCCGTCCACACGACACGGCGGAGCGCCGGGGCCGGTCACCCGCTGTCGTTCGGATCCTCCCCGGCCCGTCAAGATCGGCGGCGCTCTGGCGAGTCTGACAGAGCAGCCAGTAAGCTTCCCTGCCGCCGGCACGATGGACGACGACGTGGTGCTACCGCAAGCCGAACTTCATGACCCGCCGGGTCGCGATGCCGATCGGCGAACCCGACGGCCGGGCCACCCCGCGAGTGGAGCGGATCGTGAACGCGCTCCGCGCTGCCGGGTCAATGCCAAGGCCGAGCCCCAGATGGATGCCCGACCCGAGACGCACGCCGCGTTCGAGGTGCCGCTCAGGCTGGCGGTGCAGGCGGCGGGCAGCCTCTCGGCGCCGGGCGATCCGGAGGCGGTACGCCGCATGGTCCGCCTCATGCGGCGTACCTTCTTCGCGCTGCCGACGCCCCCGGTCCCGCGCGCCTACGCCGCGGTGCAGAAGCTGCCCGAGGGGCTCCTGGCGTCCCTGTTCCGGCGTTTCCTGCGCAGTTCGACGGCCGAGAGCAGTGCGCTGAACAACACCTCGCCCTCCACGCGGGCCGAGCTTGAACGGCTGTCCGAACAGCTCGGAGCCCTCACCCCCCCGGCCCCGTAGACGCCGGGCACCTCCCCGGCGGTGCACCCACTGGGTCTTCGGCGACGACGCCAAGTCCGGCTGAGCGACAGGCTCGTTCGCTCCCGCCTCGGGCCTGCTGATGCTCGCGGTGCCGGTCCTGACAGGTGCGCTCGTGGACGCGGACCGCCCTGGGCTGACACCGCCCTTCACCTGCCGACCGAGATGACTACGACATCAGGCAGTTGCGGGCAGCTCGGGCGCGTTGATAGTGGCTGACCAGCGAGCTGTTCTCGTCAGCCGAGCCGGCCCAGTCGTCGAACGCGGCGCGGAGAGTGGCGGCGACGATTTCGACGAGAAGACGCGTTTCGAGTGTCTTCGGTACGGCGTCCGCGGCAGGGCCGCCGTCGAGTCCGGCCCTGTAGTCGTCGCTCCGCACGACCTGGGCGCGGAACTGGTCGTCGCTGAGCATGAGGGCGTGGACGCGGCGCAGGCGCGGGACGAGGTCCGGGCTCGATGTGGTGAACGAGGCCAGCGAGGCGGCGATCGAGTCCTCGGCCTCGGCGAGCGAGGCGCCCACGGCGAGGTCGGCCCGCAGCCCGTCGGCCAGGATCTGGGCCACCTGACGTGTCGAGAACAGGACGGTGTCGGCCTTGGTCGGGAAGTACCGGAATGCGGTGCGGACGGACACGTCGGCACGGGCGGCGATCTGCTCCATGGTCGTGTGGGCGAAACCCTGCGCCTCGAAGGCATTTAGGGCCGCGTCCTCGACCTCCCGCTCGGTCAGAGCGTGACGTCGCGCCCGGAGACCGCCCGGCCTCTGCTCTTCATTCACTGGCACCTCCCACTCGCACAGCGTAGCAAGGGCCGCCGACTTGGCAGTCACTGCCAAATCGGCTTACGCTGCCGTTGTGAACCCCCACTCTGACTCGGCCCCCGTTCCGCCCGCACGGCGACACACCCGCGCGATCCTGTACGCGCTCACCAGCCTGTGGGCCCTGTGCACGGCATTCACCCTGCTGTGCATGGTCCTGCCGACCATGCCGAACACAGCGCTCTTCAGCGTCTCCGTGCTGGCGTACACCTACAGCCCGTTCCTGCTCGTGCCGACGATCCTCGGCGGCGTCCTGCTGCTGCTCGCCTGGAAGCGCCGGCTGCGGGTGCTCTCGATCGTCACGGGCGTGCTCACGCTCGGCCTGCTCGCCGGGGTGGCCGTGCCCACCGCGCGCCTCGCGGACGTCGCCGCCGACAGTGGCGTCGAGCTCTCGGTCGGCCAGCTCTTCCACGGCCCCCAGGGCGGCTTGTCGAAACCGTCAGCGACGACGACGTACGCCCGAGTCGGCGGACAGGGCCTCAAGATGGACATTTGGCGCCCGAAGGACCAGGCCGAGGCATCCAACGCCGCCCTGGTCTACGTCTACGGCGGAGGTTTCTCCTCGGGGGACCGCACGAGCCGGACATCCTACTTCCAGCAACTCACCAGCCAGGGCGTCACGGTCTTCGCGATGGACTACCGCCTCTCCACCCCGACCGAACCCAGCTTCGACAAGGCCGCCGGCGACGTGAAGTGCGCCGTCGGATGGGTCCACCGGCACGCCGGCCGGTACGGCATCGACACCGACCGTGTCGCCATCAGCGGCGGTTCGGCCGGCGGCAACCTCGCCCTCCTCACCGCCTACTCGTCCGACTCCGACGCCATCACCCCGAGCTGCGCCGCCGAGGACACCTCGGTCCGAGCCGTGGTCGACTTCTACGGTCCCCCCGACCTCACCCAGCTCTACACCGGAACACCGAGCACCCCGGTGAAGGCATCCCTACGGCAATATCTCGGCGGCACCCCCGACACACAGCCCGACCGCTACCGCTCGCTGAGCCCGGTCACCTACCTCGACTCCACGTCGCCGCCGACCCTCGTCATCCAGGGCCTCCACGACACCGGCGTCCAGCCGTCAGCGAGCACCGACCTCGCCGACAAGCTCGACGACGCGCAGGTACCGAACGAGACACTGCTCCTGCCCCACACGGAGCACGGGTTCGACGGCTACTTCGGCGGCTTCGCCAACCAGATCGCACAGGCACGCGTCAGCAGCTTCCTGCAGAAGTACCTCATCGATTGACTCCGTCGGCATATCAAGCTGCCGGTGATGTAGCCGGCCCTCGGACTCGCGAGGAAGGCGACCGTGTCGGCATAGTCGGCGGGCGCTCCGTACCTGCCGACTGGGATGGAGGCGACGCTCTCGGCGGAGACGTCGGAGGCCGAGCGGCCCTCCGCCTGAAGGCAGCTCCGCAATGATCGACCAGCTCGGCAGGGAGTGACATGAATCAGTCGTGGATCTGCCCGAAGGAGTGAGCCTGATGAGTTCGACGACTGGTCACCTGATCGAGACTGTCGACGGCGTGTCGCTTGCCGAGGCTGGCGTGAAGGCTGAGGGTGCCGACGTGAAGTCGATGCCGGTATCGCACAACGGTCTGTCCAGCGAGCTGCTGGAGGAACTGGCCGCGCTCGCGGCGGAGCGGACCGCCGAGGGTAGGCTGCGGCTGATGGGCGAGGACGGAATCCTGCCCGAGCGCCCGAGCCGGCCCAGCAGGGCCTCGTGCGGGTGGACGGCCACACCGGTGATCCAGCGACGGGAAATGACGCGTTGCTGATCAAGTGTCAGCGTCGCCCCGGTGAAGCCGCTCGGTCCTCGGGAGGACAGACCACGGGCGGGAACCACCAGCGCAGTCGTCCGCGAGCGAGCGAAGCGGAAGAACTGCCCGAGCACGGCCAGCCGTCGCTTGCGGGCCCTGGGCCGGCCGGCGAGGAAGGCCCGCTGGTCAGACCGCACCAATATCGGTGGACTTCTCCTTGAACTTCTTGGCGGCCAGGGCCTTCATTGCACGCTTGCCCCCGGGCTTGCTCACCAGGGTCTGTATGACAGTGCGCAAGGCCTTGTCCCGACGGTTCTGGGGGACGAACATCGTCAGCCCCCGTGTCCGGCCGCTGCGCTGGTGTACTGCGATGAAGGGCCTCAGTCTCTGTTCCCATTCGCTCAGTGCCCGGGCGGTGTCGTCCGGATTGCGCTGCAGCAAGGAGGCGAGCAGGTCCGCCCCGGCCAGGCCGCAGGAAGCGCCCATGCCGGAGTACAGCGTCAGACACCAGGCGGAGTCGCCGAGGAGGACGACTCGGCCGGTGTGCCAGGTCGGCATCTCCACCTGGTGGACGGAGTCGAAGAGGCGGTCGTCGGCCTGTTCGAACTGCCGTAGGAGGTTCTCCAGCACCGGCCCGAGCGGTTCGGGGCCGAAGGCCCGGCGCAGCGATTCGACCGGAGGACTGCGGAACTGCGCGTCCTCGTCGTCGGTGCGGTAGTTGAACAGCACGGCGGGCTCGTGGTTACGGAACGCGAAGGTCCATACGGATCGACCGGGCTCGGCCAGGACGAGGCCGTCGTTGGGCCGGTACCCAGGCACGGGTTCCTTGAGGATCGTGGCGCCGATGATGTGGTTGAGGGGCTTCATGTACAGGTGGGCGGGACCGAAAGCGAGGCGGCGCACCGTGGAGCGCAGACCGTCGGCGCCGACGACGAGGTCGAACCGCTCGGTGGCCTCGGTGTGTCGTTCTCCCTTGGTGGTGCGCAGGGTGACGTCCACGCCGTCGAGGTGTTCGTCGATGGCGGTCGGGGTGGTTCCGTAACGGATTTCTGTCCGGAGCGCGACGGCGTCGTGGAGAGCGGCCTCGATGTCACCGCGGAGTAGCAGGCGGGGGGCGCCGGGCAGATCGCGGTACCCCATGGCGGGACGGCGACGGCCGGACCGGTCGATGTCATAGGTCACTCCATCGGGATCGGCCCGGTCGCCGATGGCGTCCAGGACGCCCATGCGGTCCGCAGCGGCACGGCCGGCCTCGAACATGCCGACGAAGTATCCTGCGGGGCGGCGCTCGGAAGCATGCTCGACGAGTACGGAGTCCCAGCCGATCTCGTCCAGGCGCATGGCCGTTGCCAGGCCTGCGATACCCATGCCGACGATCAGGGCGCGCGGCTTTTTCATATCGGTCCTTGTCTCCTCATGTATCGGGGTGGGGTTGTGGGCGGCCGGAGCCCGGCGTCCGGAGCGTGCGTGGATGCGCCTCGGCGGAACAGCAGCCGCAGATTGAAGAGACCGGTGAAGAGGGCGGCCTTGCGGCCGACGAGGCCCGTGACACGTCCGCCGACCGGTGTCAGGCTGGCGCAGGCCGGCGAACAGGTGGTGAGGATCCGGTGGGGCAGTCGTCGGTGAAGCCCAACCCGCGAAGGCCGGAGCGGTCGCGATGGCCGTACAGATGCTGGCGGCGCCCGGGTCGGCCGTCCTGCCAGTGCCCGGCCTCCACCGCTAGCGGAGCGTCTTTGCCGGTGAGCGTGCCCATGGATCTCTCCGATCCCGGAAATCAAGTGGAGATGAGTTCTCCACTTACGGCAACACTGTAACACCTAAATGGAGATGTCATCTCCATTTAAATCGGTAGAGTGAGCTCATGAGCCGCCGCATCACCGCCCCCTCGCCCTCCGGGGCCGCCCCCGCACGCCCGCTACGGGCGGACGCGGCACGCAATCGGCAGCGCCTTATCGCCGCAGCACATGACGTGTTCGCCCAGCGGGGCCTGGACGTCACACTCGATGACATCGCCCACCACGCGGGAGTTGGTGTCGGTACCGCCTACCGCCGTTTCGCCAACCGTGAGGAACTCGTCGAGGCCGTCTTCGAGAGCCAGGTACAGGACATGTTGGCGCTCGCTCAAGGCGCCCTCACATGCGAGGACCCCTGGGACGGTCTCGTGGAGTTCTTCCTGGTCAGCGCACAGCACTTCGCCGAGGACCGCGGCCTCAGGGAGCTGCTCCTGGGAGGTGCGCACAGCCGCTCCCGGGTCACCGCCACCCGGGAGCGTCTCACCCCCGCCGTCGGTGCGCTCATCTGTCGCGCACAGCAGGCCGGCCGACTACGCGACGACATCGAGCCGACCGACTTCCCGCTGATTCAGGTCATGCTCGGAGCCGTCACCCTGCACAGCCGGGATGTCGCCCCGGAACTGTGGAAGCGCTACCTCACTCTCATTCTGGACGGCCTGCGCCACGACCGGGACAGCCCGACTCCCCTGCCTCACCGGGCACTCGAGCAGGGCGAGTTCGACCAGACCATGAAGTAGGACGACCCCTCGTATGCTTTCCCCGAGCACAGCGACCCTGCCCGAACGCTTCCACGCCACGCGCAGGGTGCCGGGTGAGGCAGGGGAGTCGGGCTGTCCAGGACGAGCCGCTGAGGATGACCTGCATGAAGCGTCGACCTGGTCGGCCGTCCGATGCGCCTATCAGGTATGGCGTTACCTGCGCAGACCGCGAAACCCGCCGCCCTCACGCGCAGTACGATCATCATTGGATGTGCCCGCAGGCTGGCATCGGATCTGTCCGCCGTGGGCTCACTCGTCCGTGCCCCGGGCTGCCCGAAGCCGCCCGGTGCGGCCAGTTCTCTCGTAACCATCCGCCAACGACGGTCGTGCACAGGAATCGATGGTCCAAGGGCGACGTCCGCGCTCCGACGAGGCACTTGCGTGACGAAAGGAAGAGTTGCCCCGATGACCGATGAGGACGCCGTGTCCGAAGAGTCGGACCGGCCGCGTGTGATTGCCGGCCGCTATGTCCTGCTGTCACCCCTCGGTGCGGGCGGCATGGGCACCGTGTGGCGCGCCCACGACCAGATGTTGCGCCGCGAGGTCGCCGTCAAGGAGGTTCGGGCACCCGCCGGGCTGGCCGCGCCCGCCGTCGAGCGAATGTACACGCGGCTGGAGCGTGAGGCGTGGGCTGCGGCCCGGGTGTCGCACCGGAACGTGGTGACCGTCTATGACGTGGCCATGGAAGAGGGCCGCCCGTGGATCGTCATGGAGCTGGTGCGGGGTCAGTCGCTGGCCGACCTGCTCAGGGCTGAGGGCCCGCTCACTGCTCGGCGTGCCGCGTCCATCGGTGGTGAGGTTCTGGCCGCACTCCGCGCGGCCCACGAGGCCGGCGTGCTGCACCGCGACGTCAAGCCGGCCAACGTACTGATGGCCAATGACGGCCGCGTGGTGCTGACCGACTTCGGCATCGCTCTGGTAGAGGGCAGCACGGCTCTCACGATGACGGGCGAAGTCGTCGGATCGCCTGAGTTCCTGGCTCCGGAACGTGCGTTGGGTAAGCGGCCTGGGCTCGCGTCGGACCTGTGGTCGCTCGGTGTGCTGCTGTACGCGGCGGTCGAGGGGAGCTCGCCCTTCCGTCAGAGCACCCCTCTCAGCACCCTGCGGGCCATCGTGGACGAGGAGTTGCCGCCTCCACGCCACGCCGGCGCCCTCACCCCGGTCGTCGAACGACTGCTGCTGAAGGATCCGGACGAGCGTCTCGGAGCCGAAGAGGCGGCGCGGGAACTACGGTTGATCAGTGAAGGCGGGGCCCCTGACACGGGGCCCGTGCAGGAGGTTCCTCACTCACAGACGGTCGTGGCAGAGCCCGAGACGCAGTTCACGACCCAGCTGTCTCCGGACCAGGCCGAGACACAGCACACAACACAGGCGTCCTCGGCACAGCCTGAGACATGTCCCTCGGCCACGCACCTCTCGTCACAGCTCACTCCCGCACACTCCCCGGCACAGCCGGTCGCCACACGGCCCACGGCGCAGCCGACCGTCACTGAGCTCTCGGTACAGCCGACGCCTACGTACCCTGCGCCACCTGATACCACCGTTGCGGGGGCACCCCCATCTGCCCTCCCCCCTGACCCCATGCGGCGCAGTCGGCGCAGGACTGCCCTGGTGGCGGCGGGTCTGGTGCTGTGTGCTCTGGCGCTGGCCGGGACGGGCTATGGCCTCATGAGCAACGGGGCCTCTCCGGATGGGAAGAGCGCCTCGCAGAACGTCGAGGATGATCCCGCTCCCGGCACAGGGGACGGCGAACAGAACACCTCTGCTTCCGAAGGCGTACGGATGAATGTGACGGGAGCGCGGACGACGTACGCGGGCCAGTGCCCACCATCGAGCGGAGAAGCGCCCACCTTCACGGCGACGTTCTCGGTGGACCGGCTCCCGGCACAGTTCTCCTACCGATGGATGTCCAAGGACGGTGCGGTCACGGATGAGGAATGGAGGACGCTGTCGTTCCCCAACGGCGGAAGCCTCACCAAACGAGTCAACATCAGCCTGACCACATGGGCGGGCTCTGGAGCTTTCGAGAGCGAGATAGGGGTGGAGCTAAATGCCCCTCTGAAGGGCAAGTCCAACACGGTCCCTCTGTCGTTGACCTGCGAGGTGGGTACCTCGTCCGGCCGCTGACGGATCGGACCGCAGGACGGGATCCCGGCACGCGGGCCTGCGGCAGGGATTGTCCTCAAGGAGTGACACCGCCTCTGGACCGCCGGCGCGTAGGCCGCCGCTCCGCCGTCATACCGGTCAGCCGCATCACGCGGCCTCCTTTTCCCCTGTTGAGTGTCATTCTCTAGGAGTACGAGTGCCATCGGTCATCGTGGGGCAAACGGGTCCCTTCTCCGGTCAAAGCGTGGTTCTGAGCGCAGCTCCACTGACGTTCGGCCGCAAGAGCGACAGCGGCGTCGTGATCGTGAGTGCCAGTGCCTCACGTCTGCACGCCGAAATCTTGGAAGAGGACGCCGGCTTCGTTCTGTACGACCGCAGCCGGAACGGAACCTTCGTCAACGACCAGCGCGTCGCCCGGCATGTACTCCGTGCCGACGACTGCATCCGGATCGGTGAGGAGACTTTCCTCTTCGAGTCGCAGGACGCCATGGAGACGGTCATGGACCTCTCCCTCCTCGACATGCCCCGGGCAAAGGCCTCCGCGGACCCCGGCCTGCTCCGTGTCACGATCACCGGCGGAGGCCCGGTCGGCCTCGCATTCGCGCTGACGCTGGAGAACATGCTGCGCGGGCGAGTCGCTATCAAGATCTACGAAGGCCGGTGGATCACGAGCGGCTCCTCCGTGGTCTGGAAGGACGAGACCCACGGAAACACCCGCCGCCAGCAGGTCGTGACCATCCAGAGCCGGCAGTACCTCGCCCTCTCCGACGAGATACAGTCGGCGCTGTTCGACTCGGGTGACTACGCGGAGATGTGGCCCGTCGGACCGGACTCCGTGGAAGGCCGTCCTCCCCGCAACATCCGTATCGCATACATCGAGGACCGCCTGCTCGAACTGGCCAACAAGAGCACCGCGATCCGGCTGGTTCCGAAACGGTTCGACCCGTCGGAGCACCAGGGCCGGCTCTCGCAGGAACACGTCCTGGTGGTCTGCGAAGGCGGACGGTCCCACACACGGGAGTACTACAGCGACCGCTTCGGTGCGGCCGACGCCTCGATCTACTCCCTCGATGGTGACCATCTGCAGGACGTGGTCCTGGGGCTGCGGGTGAAGTCACCGCTCTCCGACCCGATGAGCGTCCTGCTGACCGTGTCTCAGAACAGGTTCCTTCTCAATTCGCTGCGCGGCGAGGGCTTCCTGAACATGCGCCTCACCCGCGAGGAGGCCAGGAACGTCGTCGGTATCGACCCGGTCCGCCAGGTCTTCGAGGAGTGCATCGCCGCTCGCCCCTGCGTCATGAGCCGTGAAGAGGACAACGAGTTCCGCTGCCCCTCGCACGGAACCCTCTTCCTGCCTGCTCTGCTGCGCAGTTCGCCCCTGTGGAAGCGTATCCGGGAGGGCCTGAAACTGTTCGGCATGGCCGAGGACGATCTCACCGCGGTCACGTCGTTCCGGTTGGACATGGTGCAGCGTCCGCGTTTCACGGCGCAGCTGAGCCGCCCGACCTCGACAAGCCCCGGCACCTACGGCTTCCTGCTGGGCGACGCGGCCAACGCCATCCACTTCTGGCCGGGCCGCGGCCTCAACAGCGGTCTTGCCTCCGCTACTTCGCTGGCCCGCTCCCTCAGCCGCGCCTGGAAGGGAAAACCGCTGCGCGACGCCGACTTCATCCGGCACGAGGCGGCGATGTCCATGCTTCAGTACCGGCACAAGAGCCGGGCCTGGAATGCCATGGTCACCACCGATGAGCGGGGTGCCACCCGCGCGATCAGGGACATCATCGCCGACAGTATGGAAACGGCGTCCGGCAGCGGCTCCCAGCAGGCCGACCTCAACGCCCTGTTGGAGAGGATGAGCTCTATACGCGAGCGGCTCGCGCCCCGCCTCCCCGGTATGCCCACCGACGAGGAACTGCGCGGCCACCTCTCGACGCTGGATCCCGCCACGCTGCGCACGCTCCACGAGAGTGGCGCGTGGGACACGCTGATCGTGGGCGGCGAGGAGGCCGACATCGATCTCTTCTACCAATCGGACTCCCCCGTCTACGTCCCTCGCCCTGCCGACCCGCGAAGCGTCCTGTCTGGTCCGGCCCCGCAGGAACCCGCGTCCGTGAACCCCGCCTGAGATTGGGTGCGCCCGTCTTTGTCGGGTTCGGGCGCACCCATGGCATTGCCGTGACCGGAGCTGGTCGGGCCGCATCGTGCAGACCCGGCTGTCCTTCCGGGCCCACCCACGTGTGGCACGACGATGTACAGGTTCCCGGCCCCTGCGCCGCGGGAGACCTGTGATGCCCGGTCGCTGGCTCGAGTTGATGTTGGAGTAGTACACAAGACGTCCGGGCCGCCGCCGTCCTGCTGGATGAACCCGAAGCCCTTTTCGGCGTCGAACCACTTGACGGTTCCGCCGGCCATGCCGGCGCCTCCTGCAGATCCGGATCCGCACCGCGCGGCCCCAGCAGCATGCTGTGGTCCGCACTGCCCAGCAAAACGCCCGCATTGGAGCGCGACAAGGTTGACTTCAAGCGCTTCAAGTACCGGAGACTTCGTACATGGCATCAGCGACCGGAGAGCATGCAGTGATTCTGACCGTTCGGGAGATGGCGCGACGATCAGGTTTCAGTGAGCCCACTCTGCGCTACTACGAGAAGATCGGCTTGCTGGGAACGGTCGCCCGGGACGCGTCCAGTGGTCATCGCCGGTACGAGCCGACGACCGTGGCACGCGTCGAGGCGCTGGCCTGCTTGCGTTCGGCGGGGATGAGCGTCAGCGGTATGCGCCGGTACCTGGACTTGCTCTCCCGGGGGAACTCCGCGGCGGCCGAACAGCGAGATCTCTTTGCCTCGCAGACGGAAAAGCTGGCCGCCGACATCGAGCAGCTTCAACTGCGCCTGACATATCTGCGAGGCAAAACAGACATGTGGGACGCCCGTGTCCGTGGGGACACAGGCGCCGAAAACCTCGCTGTGGAAGCACTCACGCGCGCACTGGAACAGTTCACGTACTGAAGGACTGAACAAGATGAGCATCGAAACCCTCACCGTCACCACCCCTGGAAGTGAAACCGTACTGGTCACAGGCGGTACCGGCCTCGTCGGAGGCCACATGGTCTCCCGGCTGCTGCGCGAGGGCTACCGGACCCGTGTGACGGTCCGGGAAGCCGCGCAGGAGGCAGAGCTGCTGGCCGCGCTCCGTCAGGACGGGGTGCATCCTGCGGACCGGTTGGAGTTCGCCGTCGCCAACCTCGGTGCGGACGCCGGATGGGCGGAGGCCGTGGACGGTGTCAGTCACCTGCTGCACATCGCGTCGCCGTTCCCGGCCACACCTCCCGAGACGGAGGAGGAAGTCGTCCTCCCTGCCCGTGACGGTACGCTTCGGGTCATCTCTGCGGCCCGGAAGGCCGGAGTCCCGCGGGTCGTGATGACCTCGTCCTACGCCGCGATCGGCTACACCGTGAAGGCCGACGGCCGGTACTCGGAGACCGACTGGACCGACCCGGACACCGAGGGCCTGCCCGCGTACCACAAGTCGAAGGTCCTCGCCGAGCGTGCTGCCTGGGGCTACGTCCGCGCCCATGGAGGTATCGAGCTGACGGTCGTCAACCCCACCGGTATCTTCGGCCCTCCGCTGAGCAACCGGTCCTCAGGCTCGATCGGACTGGTCAGCGGCATGCTCACCGGACAGATGCCCGTTGTACCGATCATGCACTTCGGTGTCGTCGACGTGCGGGACGTCGTGGACCTGCATCTGCGAGCCATGCTGCACCCCGAGGCAGCGGGCGAGCGGTTCATCGCCGTCAGCGGACCATCGATCAGCCTGTTCGACGTGGCGGAGATTCTGCGCGAGCACTTCCCGGCCGCAGCCGGCCTCCTACCCTCTGCCGAACTGACCGTCGCACAGGTGCAGGAGGCCGCCGTGACCGAGCCGGCGCTGCGAGAAGCCGCATTGCTGCGGGGACGCATCCCCGTCATCAGCAACGAGAAGGCCCGCTCGGTGCTGGGCTGGGCGCCCCGGGACGTCACTGAGACGATCGTGGCGACCGCAGACGGGCAGATTCGGCTGGGTCTGTCCCTGCCCAGGAACGACAGCCTCCGGCCGTGACCCGGTTGACGGTGTCGACCCTGCGCGGGCCCAGTGACCTTCTGGAAGGGAGCGTGCTGACCGCCTGAGCCTGAGCCGCCTCGGGAACGAGTGGCGCCGGGCCGCAGTTGTGTCGCGGCACGCAGGTTGCGGAGCCGGCACATTGCTGAGCGCTGCAGTGTCGGGTCCAGGCTCACCTGAAGTGGATCAGAACGCGACCGGTGTTGTCCCGGTCCGTCTCCACCCGGGAGTAGAGCTTCTTGATGTGCCTCTGTCCCAGAAATGCGAGAACGCGCTTCTTCAACTGCCCTGTTCCCTTACCGGGGATGATCTCGACGACCGGTTCTTTCGCGGCTGCGGCCCGGAAGACGAATTCCCTCAGGGCGATTTCGATATCCCGGTTGTTCTGGAAAATCGGGTGCAGATCCAGGCTGAGCAGTGCCATCGCCTCCGGCTGTCATGAGTCGCCTGTGCCGCGAACACCCGCCGCATCCTACGGCAGGGGGTGCAGCGGGGCGTGATGGGCTCTGAACAGGCTCTCGCCTGCGAGACGGACGGTGAGGTCACGCACGAATGCGGGTAGGTTCCGGGTCCTGTCCCGGCGGTGGTTCTTGTCCAGCACCCACCGGACACGGGCGGCACGTCTGGCCTGGAAGGCTGTCAGGGCGCGTTGCACACCGTCCCTGCCCTCGTTGCCCAGGAGTTCCGCGAGGACCAGGGCGTCCTCCAGTGCCATGGCACCTCCCTGCGCCATGCTCGGGGAGCAGGCGTGCGCGGCATCGCCGATCAGGGCCGCGTGCGGTCGGGCCCAGTCCGTGCCGACGCTCTCGCGGAGTGCCGAGAAATGGGCCTCGGCGCCGTGTTCCAGCAGCTGCGGGACCGGGCCGGCGAAGTCGGCGAAGAGGTTGCGCCAGTCGCCGTCCGGGGCCTCGGGCCGCCTGCTGTTCACATCGGCGTAGCAGTAGACACCACCTCGGCCCAGTCCCACGGTAAGGAAGGTGCGGCCGTCTCTGCCCAGGCGCGCGGTCCAGTCCCTGACGCCCGGAGCGGCGTGGCCCTCGACGAGGAACCGCCAGCACACTTGCCCCAGAAAGCGTGGTGCGGGGCCGCCGAAGGCACTGCGGCGCACGGTCGAACGGATGCCGTCGGCGCCGACGGTCACATCGTATCGTTCGGTGGATCCGTCGGAGAAGGTCACGGATCCGTCCCCGTCGGCACTGTGCACCTCGCGGCTGAAGCTGATTCGCGCGGCCGGCTGTGTCTCGCGGAGCACACTGTGCAGGTCATTGCGGCGGATGGCGAGACAGTCGCCCACGCCACCCCAGACGCTGCGCACGTCGAAGTCGGCCAGCGTGCGTCCCCGGTGGGTCTGCATCCGCTGTCGCACGACCCGTTCGGCACGCCTCTCGACGTCGTCACCGACCCCGAGCCGGTGCAGTGCCCGCACGGCGTTCGCAGGGAGGTACAGCGCTCCCCCGCCGACGCCGGAGGCCTGTTGTTCGGAGCGGCATTCGGCGGCTTCCGCCTCGATACCCCGGTTCGCCAGGGCACGGAGCAGCGCCAGCCCGGAGATGCCGGCGCCGACGATGAGGACACGGGGCTTGCGCATGGGAGTTCCTCGACAGTGCTGAGGTCGATCGGGGGTCTGGCGGGCTGCCCGTACAGGCATGTTGCCGGCCCGGAAGTTCTGGATCGCCCGAACCGTCGCGGCGCCACAGATGGAGGCACCGCCTGGCATCGGCGACGGCTTCGTCGATGCCCGCGTGCTGAGTCTGCATCGTGTGAACGATCTCGGCCGTCAGCAGCATGAACGTGCCGTGGCCGGCGGCCAGTTGCCTGCGTTCCTCGTCGTTCTCCGCAGTGGCGACAGATCGGGCGTCAGACCGGACTCCCTACGCGTCATCAGGCGCACAGACGGTCTTACCCGTGTTCAGCGCGCACCGGTAGCCGTCGAAGTCGTCACGTGTCCTCCTGGGGAACCGGCAAGGGCCGCATCGACGCCATTCAGTTCCGGGCTCTCGGGGTGTGCCCGATGCCGTGGGCACGAACCGGCATGGCTCCGGGGCGTCTCACCGGTTCGTGGAGCGGATGAGCGCTCGGAGCGACTGGTGCACAACCTCCGTGTACGTGCCGACTTCCCGAAGCTCCTCGAGCAGAACCTGGACCCGGGCCTCCAGGACGGTGGCCTCCGCGGTCAGGGAAGCAATGATCGCTGCCACGTCGGGGGGAGCGGCTGTATCTCGCGACATGAGTACGTATTTCCTTCTTCTGAGGCGTTACGAGCCGGAACCCGTGGGGGCGGGTTGCATCTCCGTCGCGATGCCGGGCTCTGTGGAGCGGTGGAGCTCCGCGTCGAGACGGTCCCCTTTCCCACCCGGGTCACGAGCCCTGACGCGCAGCCCCCGGTCCCGGCCGCCACGGCTGGGCAACCCTTCGATGTCTCCGTCCGAGTCTGTGGCAGCCGCCCCCCTCCTTCAAGCACATGTGTAGCCACAGGTTGTTAAGATCTGGCCATGGCTGTCGTCGTCGCGGTACTGGGTCTTGACCAAGCCATCGGATTCGAGTTGATGATCCCCGGCCAGGTCTTCGGTATGGCGAACACCGCCGGCGAGGACAGCGGGGCGGGCCGCGGCGGATCGGGCCTCCGCCCGGAGTCGGCCGTCGACCCCCGCTACGACGTACGGATCTGCGCGCAGGACCGGTCCGTCAGAACGGTGGACGGGTGGGGTGCGACCGAGATACACACGCCCTACGGCCTCGACGGGTTGGCGGGGGCAGACATCGTCATCGTTCCGGGTACCTCGCGTTTCCTCGAGCCACCGGATGAAGTGGTGCTGGAGGCGCTCCGGGCCGCCGCCGCGGATGGCAGCCGCATCGCCTCGGTCTGTGTCGGCGCGTTCACCCTGGCTGCCGCGGGGCTGCTCGACGGACTCCGGGCAACGACGCACTGGCAGTGGGCCGGAGAATTCGCGCGCATGTTCCCGGCCGTCGAAGTGGATCCGTCCGTGCTGTTCATCGACACGGGACAGATCCTCACGTCCGCGGGCGTCGCCTCCGGCCTCGACGTATGCCTGCATCTGATCCGCTCCGACCTGGGGGCCGAACGGGCGGCGCGCACGGCGAGGCAGGTCGTCGTTCCCGCGTGGAGGGGCGGCGGGCAGGCCCAGTTCATCGAACATCCCGATCCCCGCGCGGGCAACCGCTCTCTGCAGCCGACCATCGACTGGATGCAGCAGAACGTGTCGGCCCCGCTCGCTCTCAAGGCGATCGCAGGCCATGCGGCCATGAGCGTGCGCAGCCTGAACCGGCAGTTCAGGCAGCAAGTGGGGACCACACCGCAGCGACTGCTGCTCCAGATGCGTGCCGACCGGGCACGACAGCTGCTGGAGACCACGGACCTGCCCGTCGACCGCATCGCATCGGAGGCCGGATTCGGTTCTCACTCGTCGCTGCGCCATCACTTCGTCCGGTTGGTCGGTACTCCCCCGCAGGCATATCGGTCGGCCTTCCGTCTGGGTCCGGCGGACGAGGGGACCGGTCGGAGCGCCGACTGATCCGGGTACGGGGGCGGGGCGCCGCACTCCGACCGATTCCGTACCCCGCAAACACAGTGTCATTCGCTTCACACTGTATAAGTGAAGGGGAGCCGCAACCGCTCTCGTTTGAGAACATCTGTCCCCTTCAGACGTGGTGAGGCCTTCTCATGCCCGTATCGGACCCGCCCCCGGGGTACAACCCGCCCACATCGAGCCCCGGCGGCCCGCCCTCCCCCGGCTACTCGCTGATGGCATCGCTGGGCAAACGTGTGTTGCGGCCCGGTGGAGCCGGACTGACGAGGGAGATGCTCGATGCCCTGGGCTGCCTGAGGGGACTCGATGTCGTCGAACTGGCACCCGGCGCGGGGCGGACCGCCCATCTGATCCTGGCCGGGCAACCGCGGTCGTACGTTGGCATCGAGCGCGATCCGCAGGCTGTCGCTGCCGTTGACCTCCCCTCGGAGGCGGCTGCACGGGTCTTCCAGGGAGAGGCCGCACGGACCGGCCTGCCGGAAGGCGCCGCTGACATCGTCGTCGGGGAGGCACTGCTGTCCATGCAGGGCGACAAGGCCAAGGACGCGATCCTGGCCGAGGTCGCCCGCGTCCTTCGGCCTGAGGGCAGGTTCGCCCTTCACGAACTCGCCCTCGTCGAGGACGACATCGACGAGGAGGCCAGGACGGACCTGCGCCGGGCCCTTGCCCAGCCCCTCGGCGTCAATGTCCGGCCGCAGACCCTCATGGAGTGGACGGCTCTGCTCGCCGCCCACGGCATGGTCGCCGAGACTGTCAGGACCGCCCCCATGGCGCTGCTGGAGCCTGGCCGGATCATTGCCGACGAGGGGCTGGTGGGCGCTTCGCGACTGGCGCGGAACGTGCTCACTCGTCCTGCCGACCGGCGCCGGATCGTAGCTGTACGGCGCGCGGTCCGGACCCATCGCCGGTCACTCACAGCTGTGGCGATCATCGCGCGGAAGTCCACAGGGAGCGACTCGCTCCCCGAAGTGCCCTGAGGCTGCTCGGATCACCGGAGCCGTACGTCTCCGCTTCCGCCGACGCTGTCGGCGCGGGCTCCGCCCTGACCGGACATCCTCAGGTCAGCTCCAGCCCGCCGTCGACAGTCAGGACCTGGCCGGTGAGCCAGGCCGTCCGCCCGTCGGCGAGCCGCAGCATCCACTCCGCCACCTCCTCGGGCCGCCCGCGGCGCCCCAGCGGGATGCGGGCCGCCTCGGCGTCCTTGACCCGGTCGATCTCGCGGTCGGACAGGCCCGCCCCGGCCAGTGCCCCGCTCTCGGTGGGGCCCGGTGCGATCGCGTTGACCCGGATGCCGTCGTCGGCCAGTTCGAGCGCCCAGCTCCGGGTCAGTTGCTCGATCGCCGCCTTGGAGGCCCCGTAGTGGGATGCGTGGGCGATGGGCCGGTGGCCGAAGGTGCTGCTGACGTTCACTATCGATCCGCGCGACTCCCTCAGCCAGGGCAGTGCGGCACCGGCCAGGAGGCTGGGGGCTGTGACATTGGTCGCCATGAGACGGTTGATCCCCTCGGCCGTCACCTCGTCGAGCGGCATCATGGCAAGCACACCGGCGTTGTTGACCAGTACATCCACCCGGCCCCACCGGTCCACCGCACGCCGGACGACGCTTGAGGGACCCTCATCGGCACAGATGTCGGCACTGAAGGCCTCGATGCCGGAATGCCGGCCGGCGGTCTCCCGAAGGGCATCCGCCCGTCTGCCGACCGCCAGCACGTGCGCTCCGGCGGCGGCGAACGCGACTGCGGTGGCTGCTCCGATCCCCGAGCCGGCACCGGTCACGATGACCACCTGGTCGGTGAATGCGTCAGACATTGCTGCACTGCCTTTCTCAATGTTTCATGTTCGACGAACAACGAACAATGTACTCTGTCGGCATGCGGGACGATCACGACAACCACCCTTCCGGCCACCCTGAACTCTCCTTGCCGCGTGTGCTGGCCGCACTCAGCGACCCGACCCGGCTGGGCATTCTCCGGATACTGGCCGACGGCGCCGAGCGCGGATGGGGGCAGTTCCATGCGCCCGTCGCCAAGTCGACACTGAGCCACCACCTCAAAGTGCTGCGTGAGGCGGGCATCACGCGGACCCGCCAGGAAGGCACCCGGTGCTTCGTCACGCTGCGCGGTGAGAGCCTCGACAGCCGCTTCCCGGGCCTGCTCGACAGCTTGCTCACGGCCGCCACGGCCGAGGACGTCGGAGGACATGTGAAGGAGATCGGCAACTCCGACTGAATCCGCGCGTCCTGGCGGCCGGGGCCGGTAACAGCCCTGCAGGCGTCCTGCCGACGGTGCAGCCGTCCCGGGCACCGCATCACCGCGCCGTCGGCACATGCGCTCCGCGTCGGCCGCGTCGAGCCGCGAGTCATTGGCTACCGCGGAGGCCGGGCTCAAGCCGGCCGCGTCGCGGTAAGCAGTTCTGCACGACGATCTGCGCATGGCCTGGATCCGAGGGCCCGACATGGGGTCGATATCTGGCCGACGGAGCCGACGGAGCCGACGGCATAAGTGTGTTCCGATGCGCGTGTACCAATATTGTCAGTCGCGTCGACAGGCCTACGCCCGCGTGCGAGGTGCCGTGGTCCCGAGGAGGCCTTGCTCACAGCTCCCGGCGGTGTGGCGTCGAAGGCGACGACCTGCCGGCTTCTGCGGTCGGGGACGGTCGAGGACGGTCGAGGACCGACTGAATCACACGGTGCAAAACTGTTGCCACTCATACTTGAAGGTGCAACTATCGTGGTGGGTTCGGTTCCATCGGAGCCTGGCCGGATCTCCGAGTGACACCCCCGCGCGCCCGGAGATCCAAATCGGAGCAGCAAAAAGGAGTGTTCATGTCGATTCGCACCATGCCCTGGGTCGGCTGTACGGCAGCCTTCGGCGCCACTCTGGCCCTGATGATCTCTGCGGCCCCGGCCCAGGCAGCTCCTGCCGGGTTCCCCACGGCCACCTTCTACACCGGTGCCGACCAGGCCGGCACAGCTCAGGAAGCCGATCTCGACGCTGTCGGCACGTGCCAAACGCTGGCTCAGCCTGCCCTTTCCTACACGATCGTGTCGGACCGCGATGTCGATGTCTTCTTCAACACCGACTGCAGGACCGGAGCGCCCGACACCCCCGGTGACCTCTACTACCGGACGGGGACCTTCAACCAGGGCAACTTCCCCTATCCTGCCGTAAGTTATCGAGTCCGGTCCGTAGAGAGCTGACGCCTTCGGCCTCACTCTCCGACCGATTGGGCCGTCTCTTCCCACCCGCTGTCCGGCGCCGCCCGGACGGCGGGTGGTCCTTTTGTGGGTGTCCGGCGGGGACCGGCCCATTCTTCATCCGCAGGCAGGACCGTACCGGTCGCCTACCGCCTGGCCCGGACGGTTGCGTTGCGCCCTCCGGCAGTCCTGCCCTACCGGAGTCAGGTGGAGAAGGAAGCCCGATCTGTTACCGGTACGAGGGACAGTTGGAGCAATGCGGGGTCGGCGGACTCTCGCCAGGTCCTTTCGGCAGCCGGAAAGAGGCGGCTCGGAGGGCTTCGGTGCGATGTCGAGCCCCGAGGAACCGTGATGTACCACCCTCGCCGCGCTGCTACCACACCTTTTCTACTGGAAACATTGACACATGACTTCCCGTCATGGATTCTTCTTGAGGTCCCTTGCCGTCATCGCCCTGCCACACAACAGTTGCTGACTGTGCGTCGGGCAGCACAATGAAGGTGAATTTTTCGTGAGGATGTACGCAAGACTGTCCGCACTCCCCTTGGTGACGGCTCTGCTGAGTGGCTGCGGAACGATCGAAGGATTCGGCAGCCCCGGCAACGGGGACCCCATCGTCGTGGGAATGTCCGACAGCGTCGCCGCCACCGATCCTGCTTCTGGCTACGATCCGGGGTCCTGGCTCGTGTTCAACAACGTATTCCAGTCTTTGCTCAGATTTCAGACAGGGTATCTGGAGCCTCGGCCTGACGCAGCGAAGAAGTGTTCGTTCCAGGCGTCAAAAACTGTCTATACGTGCGTCCTCCGCAGTGGGCTGAAATTCAGCAACGGAAACGACCTCACGTCGGAGGACGTCAAGTTCTCATTCGACCGGGCACTGAATATAGATGACCCCGCAGGCCCGGCTCCTCTCCTTTCCACGATCAAATCGATCACCACACCCGACAAGGAAACGGTCACATTTCGTCTCAAGGTTCCTGACGCAACCTTCCCCAGTAAGATTGCCTCGGGGGGTGGTTCGATCGTTGACCACAGGTCCTATCCGGCAGATTCTCTGCAGAAGCTCGGAGAAGCCGTCGGATCAGGTCCATACAAACTTGATTCCATCAGCGATTCCCAGGCTGTTTTCTCGGTCAACGAGGACTACACCGGCAGCGCGCGGGTAAAGAACTCCGGAATCACCCTCAAATTTTATCGGGGTGACCAGCAGGCGCTTGCTTCCTCTCTGACGAACGGTGATGTCGATATCGCATACCGCGGCCTCACCGCTCGGGACATCTCGAGTCTGGAAGGCTCCGAGATTGCCCTCGAAAAGGGAATAGAGGTTGTCGAGGGCAGCAGCGCCGAGGTCCAGCACCTCGTCTTCAACATGAAGGACCCGGTGCTCGGAAAGGCCGGCGTCCGCAGAGCAATCGCCTACACGGTCGACCGTGACGCTCTGATCGACAAGGTGTTCAGGGGGACAGCCATCCCTCTGTACTCGATAGTGCCGACAGGAATTCCGTCCCATAACACGGCGTTCTTCGCCAGGTACGGGGACAGCGGACAGCCGGACAAGGCCAGGCGGGAACTCCGCGCCGAAGGGTTCACCGAGAAAGTAGAACTCACCCTTTGGTCGACCCCGGTCCGGTACGGCCCGTCGACCGATGCAGAGCTCGAGGTCATAGCGAAGCAGCTCAATGACAGCGGCCTCTTCGACGCAAGCGTCCGGTCGGTGGACTTCGATCAATACGAGAAAGGAATTTCTGACGGGAAGTACGGAGTCTATGTGAAGGGATGGGTGCCGGACTATCCAGACCCTGACAACTTCACACAGCCCTTCTTCGGGGAAGGGAATGTGCTTCGCAATGGCTACGAGAACGACGACATCACGGATCGGATAATCCCTACCACCTCCGGAATGACCGATCGAGCCGATACCCGGGAAGAGTTCTATGAACTCCAGGACCAGGTGGCACGAGATGTTCCGATCCTGCCGATCTGGCAAGGCAAGCAGTATGCCGTTGCTTATGAGAACATATCTGGCCTGGGCCTGACTCTCGATCCGTCGACCGTATTCCGGTTCTGGGAGCTCGAAAAGTCCTGAGGGTCTGCTCCAGGCAGAACATCCTTCGGGTGGCGGACCGGGTCGAATTCCGGAGATGCCGGGAAAGCCGATCCGAGCCGGACCTGGGCCGAGGACGAGGGGCGTGGCCGGGAGCACGAACCCTGCCGTCTCGCGCTCGAACCACAACATGCGCGCATTATCCTTCGCGGGGCCGATCGACACACTGTCCGATCCAGGTCATCCCTATTCGATCCGCGACGCCGCCCCAACAGCCGGTGTCAGGGCGGCGGTCGAAGGCCGCCTGAGCTAAGAGAACGCGGACCGCACGATGTGCCTGATCTCGGGGCTCCGGTCGAGCTCCTCCTGGATCTCCCCAACGGTCTGGTCCTTGAGGGCTTGGTGCCAGGCTTGGTCCGCACGCCGCATCGCAGTCTTGACAGCGCACGCCGACGTGGGCGACGGGGCGAGCTCGCCGATCCTGCCGCAGCAACGAATCTCGGTGCACTGGAAGAGCCACGTGTCGCCCTCGATGGCCTCGACCACGTCGAACAACGTGATCTCGCTGAGCGGACGGGCGAGCCGAAAGCCTCCGCGCGGACCAGGGGTGGAGGTGAGCAGCCCCCCTCTCACCAACAGCTGCAGCTGCTTGTTGAGGTAGGGGGCGGGCAGTCCGTGGGCTTCGGCGAGCTGCCCGCTTCCCACCGGGCCACCCCCCATCACGTCCAGGTTGAGAAGTGTGTGGATGGACCACTCGACGCCCTTACTCATTCGCATAATAAGGACATTCTATGTCCTGAAAACCTGTGCCCGGAAGGCACCTGGCCCAGGGCGGTCCGTGCGGCCGGCTTGAAGGCAGGCGACCGCGCGAACCGGCAACGAGCAGGAACGGGCTCGCACCCGGCCGCGCTCAGAGGTTCGAGAAGCGGACAGCCTGCGCCAGGAGCTGCTCCGCGTCGTCGACCGGGGGATAGATCCACAGCGCGTTCACGTTCTTCTTGAGGGTCTTGGCGTCCGCCCCGGTCATCTGGACCACGCGGTCCCAGCCCGCTGTGACGACCGCTCCGGCGGGACCGAGGTCCAGGCAGGTGCTGTAGGGGTCGGGGGTGAAGGGCAGCGGGGCCGTGCCAAGGAGATCGGCCGCCACGTTGTGGCCTGCGTACTTCCCCATGGGGAGGGCGTGCTGGCAGCTCTGCAGCGACTGCTGTCCCTCCTCCACGGTCGCCAGAGCCGTGTCCCCGGCGGCGTACACGTCGGGCACGCCGGTGACCCGGAGGTGCTCGTCCACGGTCAGCCGTCCGAGTCGGTCGTGCTCACCCGGGATCTGCGCGGTCAGAGGACTGGCCGTCATGCCCGCGGTCCACACGACGGTCGCGGCGGCGATCACCTCTCCGTCCGAGAGCGTGACGCTCTCGGCGGTGACCGAATCGACGACGCGTCCCAGACGCTTCTCTATCTTGAGCTCGTCGACCACACCCTCGATGTGCGGGCGCGGTCCGGTGCCGAGCTCCGGGCCGATGACATCCGCGCGGTCGACCAGGACGACCCGGACCTCCTCACCCGCGCCCTCCGTCCCAGCGACGGCGCGCAGCCGCTCGCCCAGGCCGGTGGCGATCTCCAGACCGGTGAACCCGGCTCCCACCACCACTGCGGTGTAGCGGCCGGGGCCGGAGGGCCGCTGCGGCAGACGGCGCAGGTGGTGGTCGAGCGCGGCGGCCGTGGAAAGGGTGTCGATGTCGAACACTTCCTCGGCGCCGGGGAAGCTGGGACGTACCACCTGGCTCCCGGTGGCCAGTACCAGCTTGTCGTAGCGCAGGGTCAGCTCGGTGCCTGTCCGTTCGACGGCCCGGACCGACCGGGCGCCGGTGTCGATGCCGGTCACGGTCGCGGTGATCCGCCGCACGCCGATCGGACCGAGGACACGGTCCAGGGGCACCCGCATGCTCTCCGGGTCCTGCTCGTACAGCCGGGGACGTACGACCAGGTCGTCGCCGCCGCTGACCAGAGTCACTCGCAGCTCCTCGCCGGCCTCTCCCGCCGCGCGTGCGGCCCTCACCGCACCCGCCGCGGTCCACACGCCTGCAAAGCCTCCACCGATGACCAGAATGTCCTTCATGTTCTCCCTTTCGTGACACGCGTCGAACGGGGCACCGACGCCTCAGCCGTTCGGTCGGCCGCGCCCGCTTAATTACGGACCTTACATATCCTGGATATTTTATGTCAAGATTGCGGCACGCATCCCAACATCGCAAGACGCTTGCACATCATGTGTCCCCCCGTCGCAGGACCTCTTCGGCCGAAGGTGCAGGTCTCAAGACCGGGGATTGGCCACCTCAGGTACCCTGGAGGGGTATCTAAACCCTGCGTTCGTCAGGGCCGTGCCACGGCTGATGCGCCTCCCGTACCGGCTGCCGACCGCGGGCGATCCGGTGCTCACCCCACCGTCGTCCCCACCCACTGTGCTGACGCACAACACATCTATCTGATCGGACACACCATGCATACGGCTGAACTCATAGGCGCGATCGTGGGCGCGATTCTCGGAGTGGCGTCCATAGCGCTCGCTCGGCGCGTCCGGGGCGAGAGCCGGCTCTACTCGGCGACGGTCATCCTTCTTCCCCTCGTGTACACAGGCTTCGCCCTGGCCACCGGGGACCTGCGCATCGCCGGGTACGAGCTGCTGATCGGCGCGCCGTTCATCGTGGGCGGTGCCGTGTGCCTGGTCTGCCGGATCCCGCTGTCGGCGGTCTTCGTCGGAGTCCTCTGGATCGCCCACGCGGTATTCGACCTCTTCCACGACACGCTGTTCGTGAACGGTGGGGTGCCCGGCTGGTACCCCGCTCTCTGCGCGGCCATAGACCTCGTCGTGGGTGTCTACGTCCTGTGGATTTCGCGCGCGCTGCCGCGCGCGGCGTTCCTGCCCGCCCGCTGAAGACCGGGGAAGCGACTGCAGGGCGGTCGTGGCCCCACCGGGCCGGGACCACGAACCCGCACCACGGCATCGGAACCGCGCTCCTCGGTGAGTACGGTCCCGATGCCGTAGTAAGGACACCTCGGGCGACGGGCTGGCCGATCTGGCGTCTCGTCGGCCCGAACGGTGCGCGGTGACCAGCTGAACCGGACCCGCAAGGCCGCCCCCCGTGCCCACTCACGGGACAATCCTCAGGCCTCGTTCGCCACCGCGGCCACCAACCGCTCCACCAGCGACTCGTCGTCCCACTGTGCGGGGGCGCCCCCGGTCGCGGTCACTCTCGTCAACGCACGCATCACAGCGTCACGCACATCCCCGACCGCGCCCATCATCTGAGCCCTCACCTCGGCCGCTGCCAGAACCCGTACGGCTCTGTCCGGATCGCTCAGGGAGAACCGCAGCCAGACTTCGTACGGCCCAGCCGGATGCACGACACTTCCAGCCCTCTGGTCCAGCCCAACCTCGGCCTGCCGCGAGGACACGTCGGTTGACGAGCGCTCCGGCGTCGCTTCCGGCACCCTTCGCAGTTCAGGCTGCTCCTGCTCCTGCTCCTGCTCCTGCTCCTGCTCCTGCTCCCGCGTAGCGGCCGAGGCCGTTGCCTCGAGCTGGCTCAGCGCCGCCTCCCCCTCGCCCGTGGCGAAACCGACCGTCAGTTCGGCGGTCGGCAGATACTCGCCCAGCATGAGCTTGGATGCGGTCGACCTGTGGACGCCGAGCACGTCCGCCAGCTGCTGTGCCGTCACCCGACGGTGGAGAGCCTGCAGACGCGTCCCGAAGGCAGCCCGCCGGTCCGCCTCCGCGCCCACCGCCTGGTCCTGGCGGCGCTTCTGTTGCCTGGCAACCATGCTCCGCATACGGCCCTGCTGGGTGCTCACGGGTATCTCGAGCTGCCTCAGTGCCGCCTCCTCGTCACCCCCGGCGAAGCGGTCGACCATCTCGACGGGCGGCAGCCACTTACCCCGCATGAGCCTGTTCGCAGTCGTCTGATTCACCTGCAGCAGGGTCGCCAGCCGACGTGACGACACCATGTTGTGCAGCGCTTTCAGACGAGCCGCGAAGGCCTGCCGTCGGTCCAGATCCCGCATCCGGGTCCGTCCCTGCTGCGGAGCCGCGGAAGTGGCGCCCTCCTCGAGTCGTCCCAGCGCGGCGTACTCCTCGCCTTCGGAGAAGCGGTCCACCAGACGCAGGGAAGGCAGAATCCTGCCCTTCCTGTACTTGCTCGCGGTCGTCCGCTCGACACCCAATACCTCCGCCAACTCCTGTGACATGACCGAGGCGGGAAGAGCCTGCAGGCGGGCGGAGAACGCCCGTTGCCGCTCCCTGCTCGCGTCGGTCACGGCGGGCGGAGCGGTCGCCTCGAGCTCCTGCAGCACGGCGTTCCCCTCGCCCCCCGTGAACCGGTCCACCAGCCCCATCGGCGGCTGATGCCGGCCTAGCAGGTAGGAGCTCGTAGTCGACTGGTGCACACCCAGCACGTCCGCCAGGCGCTGTTCCGTCACCCGACCACGAAGGGCCCGCAGACGGGCCACGAACGCACTCCGGCGGCTCGCCTCATCCTCACGCTCGTCCGCGCTCCCACGCTGCGTCCGGCTCCCGATGGCTGCGCTCCGCCGTCGGCTCCGCTCCAGGATCGCTTCGACCGCAGACTGCCGGCCGGCGGGATCCATGGTCATCGTCTCGTCGTCACGCAACCGGCCTGACAGCCCTTCCTGCCGCTCGGTGCCGTCCGGCACCACGGCAAGCCCAGCCGGAACCGCCTCGCCCGTATCGGCTTCCGCGACCACAGGAAGAGCTCTGGTTTCGAGCTCCATCAGGGCGGCTTCGTCCTCACCGCCGGTGAACCGGTCCGCCATGCCCACGGGAGGCAGTTGTTGGCCGAGCATGTACCCGGAAGCGGCTGCCGGACTCACACCCAGCACCGCCGCCATCTCCCGTGCCGTCACTCCGGTGTGAAGAGCCCGCAGGCGGGCCCAGAAGGCACGCTGCCTGTCCGTGTCCCGCTCCGCGGCCGCCTCGAGTTCTCTCAGCGCCGCCTCACCGCCGCCCTCGGCGAAACGGTCGACCACGTCCGTCGCCGGCTGCCGTTCACCGCTCCTGTAGGCGTTGACCGTCGCCCGATGGACACCCAACAGCTTCGTCAAGTCGTCTGTCGTCACGTGCTTGTGAAGGCCACGCATACGGACAGCGAAGGCATTCGCCTGGGCACTCCGGCGCAGGCTCTGCCCCGTGACGTCGGCCCGCTCCTCCCTCCGCTCCCGTCGCCGTGCGGAAACCTCGCTGCGATGCTGGCTCCTCTGCCGCCTGGCAGCCCTCTCGTTCCGCGCCTCGCTGCGCCGGCGCTCTTCGATGAGTGCGCTCCGCGCCTCCGCACGTCGTACGGCCGCGGAGGCGGCCGCCGTCGAACTCTGGCCCTGCAGATGCGTCCTCAGCGATGCCGCGTAGACCGCGAACGCGCCTTGGCCCCCGGGAGCCCATCCCATCTCCACCAGGTCCAGGAGTACCGACTCGGTTGGCAGGTCCACCGCCCCCGTCACCACCGAGTCGAGCCATTCCCGCAAAGGCACCGGGCGTCCGCCGAAGGGAATTCCACCTTCCGGGACATCCTGCAGGCTTCCGACCGCCGTGGTGAACCAGCGTGCAGCGCCCAGGAACTCCTCCACGGCCGGCCGGTCAGCAGTGAGCGAATCCGCTCCGGCCTCGCTCCCGCCCCGTACGTCGAATATCGAGGACGAGTCGTTCCACACCACCCCGCCGGAGAAGTCGCCAGGACCGGAGAAGTCACCTGTGACGAAAGCCCCGCCCGGGCTCGAGAAGTCCCATGCACCGAGCCCTGCCTGAACCCCTCCCCAGAGATCGAACGGATCACCCCACGAACCGCCGTCCCCCTCCCACCCACCGGACGGAAACAGCCCCGGAGAAGAAACTCCCTCCGCCTCACCGGAGAGGCCGGCAAGCCCTGGGAAGCCGGAGAGAGGCCATGCAGCGGACTCCCCCTGAACCCCTTCCCAGAGATCGAACGGATCACCCCACGAACTGCCCTCCCCCTCCCACCCACCGGACGGAAACAGCCCCGGAGATACCTCGGGAAGCGAGGAAACTCCGAGCGGCGCCAACCCCCCGAGCTGCGCGTCCGGCTCCGGATCCGCCGAGGAGCGCGCAGGCTCCTGGGCACGCGCCTCGAGCGCCCGCAGCCCGGCCTCCCTCTCACCACCGCGTTCGGCAAGCCGGTCCAGCACCATGCCGGAGGGCAGCGTCCGAGTGGTCGGCCTCAGGTACTTCTGCGCCGTCGTCAGGCTCATGCCCAGCAGGTCCGCCAGCTCCTGTGGCCTGATCCTGCCGTGAAGAGCTCGCAGGCGGTCTCCGAGGGCGCGCCGCTCGTCCTCCCTCACATCGCGGTCCGCCTGCCCTTCGCTCCGCCTCGGGCGCCGTGCTCCGACGCGCTCGATGCCTTGGCGCCGCCGTTGCCGCCGCCGGCGCTCGATCGTGTTCCGCGTCTGCTCACGCTCGGCCGACGTGGAGTCGGCCGTCCCGTGCGCCTGCCCCTCCAGGTGGAGCCTCAGCATCGACATGTAGGACGCGAAGGCGCCCTTGCCCGGCGGGTCCCATCCGAGATTCACCAGTTCCAGCAGGACCGACTCGGCCGGCAGTTGCTCCATTCCCGTGGCTATGTCCTTGAGCCACTGGCGCAGAGGAACCGTCCGCCCGCCGATCTCAACACCTTCTGCGGGAACCTTCGGCATCTCCCTTCTCCCTGCGGTGAAATGCCGTGCCGCCTCCAGATACTCCGCGACGGACGGCCGACCGGCGCCGGCCTCGCGGTACTCCGTCCCGCTCCCGTGTACTGCACCGTCCTGTTCCGGAACCGGCAACGCGGGCCCTGCTCCCACCTGTACAAGCCCCTCAAGCCCACCGGAAAGGTCCGCGGGACCGTCCGGGAAACGCTCGCCGTCCCCGTCGGCGGGCAGTTCCCACCACGGACCGCCCTGGGCAATCTCCGCCCCCGTGCCGGGCAGGGCCAGGCCGTCGGAGAAGTCATGCACAGCGAAATCGGGTTCAGGCGTCGGCGAGCCGCCGAACAGGGATTCCGCTCCGCCCTCCGGCTCTTCGGAGGGGGGGCGGGAGTGCCGGTCTCGCGTCCCGTAGGTGTCCAGCACGGCCTGCACGCGCGCGTGCTCCGAGGTGCCGGGCGTCAGCCGGGCCAGCCTCTCCTGGAGGATCAGACGGCTCAGGGTGTCCGCGGACTCGTCCTCGACCAGCGCCATCCCGGCCCAGGGGCCCCGCAAGCCGGTGGCAACCCGGCCCGCACCGCCGGCGATACCGGTGTCTTCCGCAGCGGAGTTCCCCTCGGCCTGCGCTGCCTCGTACCCGGGCGGCGCCTCCGTCGTACGCAGTGTCAGATTGCCGGTGACCCAGCGGGTTCCGTCCGGGCCCGTCACCTGGAGCAGGCCCACCGCGCGCATCTGATGTCCCCGGACGCCCTTGGCCGCGCCGGCCATCGGGGTGCCGAACCTGAGCATTTCGCGGCGCGGGGCGGACTGCGACGCCGACTGCCCGGCAGCCGACCTCGTCCCGGCCAGCGGGCCCGAGTACCCCAGGCGGTCCTCCTGGCCTGGGGTCAGGGGAAGGCTGGTCCCGAGGGCCAGCGTCGGACTCAGGGCCAGGCCCGCCTGGGCGGCCGTCCCGTCGTTGGCGATCTCGATCCGGTCGATCGCGGTGTCCAGGCTGTCCGATTCGCTGCGCGGCGCGAAGATCCGTACCTGGATCGACGTCTGCGCGCTGCCCGGCCCGCCGAGGTACGGGGCGGTGGCCGCAGGGGACTGCAGGGTGAGCCTGCCGTCGGCCGCCAGTCGGGTCAGCCGCAGGAACACGCCCTCCGACGAGGCAGGTGCGGTGTGGTCCCGCTCCTCGCCGAGGGACCGGTCCGCTTCACGCAGCGCCCGGGCGAGCTGGGGAGCCCCGTCGAAGTCGTACACGGCGAACGGCCTCTTCGGGATCCAGGGATCGCCGCTCAGGAGTTCCCGCGTCCCTACGGGCAGGCCCATGTCGATGGCGGCGCCGTTCTCCGGATGGGCCAGTGGGTGGCCCGGGTCGAACGCGAAAACTGCCGGAACAACCGCCGGGACGACGGCCTGGGGCGTGCTGTCCCCGCGCGGGGTCTCCGCACCGTTGAAGCGGAGTGTCACGTGGGCGTTCAGGGTGCCGCCCGCCGTCACCCTGGCGTTCGGCATACGCCCGAACAGGTCGTCCAGGTCATGCTGCCAGCCGAGGGGAAGGAGGCCGTACGCGCCGGCGGCGAGCCGCGCCAGGCCGGTGGTCCGGACTGCCGCGCGCGCGCCCTCGGCTGCCAGCCGTGGCAGACGGACGATCAGCGCGTCGTCCAGGGGCACGGCCCTGACCTGGACGCGGTACTCGTACCGGAGGGCGAATTCGGAGGTGTCACCCACGGTGCGCTGCCAGGTCCGCCGTTCGCGGGTGGAGGTGGCACTTTCCGTGTGATCGGTTCCGCGGCTCATGCCGAAGGCCGGACGTATGCGGTAGCCCTGGGACTGCCCCATCGGCACGAACTCCGCCTGGGCCGACACGGCAGTGGTCCGGGCATGACGGGTGGTTCCCGGTCTCGGCAGCGCGGTGCCCTCGCCGTCGGTGTGGCCGAGCACGTTGTCGAGACCTGCGGTCCGGAGCGCGAAGCGGCCTCGCGCCGCGTCGAGATCCTCGGCGGGCCGCGCTCCGAGCGCCACCTCCACGAGCATCGGCCCGAGCCAGGAGCGGTGGACGAAGTGGAAGGAGGTCCTGCCTCCGGGACCTGCGTTGACGAGACTCCGCAGTCCCAGCGAGGTGCCGTGCTCGTTGATCCGGGTGAGCACACCGGGCAGGTGTGTGGTGCTGCCGGGCCGGGTCACGCCGGGCGCGACCCGCTCCACCTGGGCCGTGATCAGGTCCTGGAAAGCCGACCGCCGGACCGGTGGTTCCGTTTCCGGCTCGACCTCGGTCACGGATCCGAAACCGAGTTGTCCGCCACTGCGGACGAACGACACCGGCAGCATGCGGTCGTACGGTCCCGGGTCCGGCGGCACGGGTACACCGTCGAGCGCGAACTCCGGGTGGTTGATCACGTCGTTGTCGTTGAGCAGGAGTTCGACGGCGTCAGGGATCTCCAGCACCGCCGACTCGCTGCGCGTGAACCGCGAGGCCGCCCCGGCGGCGATGTTGCGCGGGCCCGTCCGCACGGTGACCTCGTACGTGGCCCGGGCGGAGTAGCGGCGGGCCGGGACGTCGTTCTCGGTGGTCACGCGGAACGCCGCGGATGTGTCGTTGAACGTGTCGCCCTCGGTGACCGCACGTCGGTACCCGAGGCGTCCCGACGGTACGAACGGGCGGGCCGGGTCTCCGTAGGTGCCCGCGAGGCCACTCCCGTAGAAGTGTCCTCGGCTGTGGTTCTCCGTGTGGGTGGAGGAGTCCACGGACTGGATCCAGCGCTCGTAGTCCATGACACCGGGTGCCGGCAGGGCCTTCAGGTCCGTGAGCCGGCCCTCGACCTCGACGGTGATGTCCGTGCCGTGCAGGACGCCCGAGGTGCCGATGCCCTCCAGTACGTAGGAGTCGCGGAAGATCCTGGGCCCGTTGGCAGCCATGTGATGCGGCGAGAGGCCGGTCTCCAGGGCCTCCTGTGCCATTCCTTCGGGGCGCAGGAGACCCTCGCCGGCCACGAACTGCTCGGCTGCCCGGAGGACTCCGCCGGCCGCCGTCCCGTACACCGTGCGTGCCACGGGCGCGCTTACGGCCTGCTCCGGCACTGCGGGGGCGGCCACGTCCGGTTCCCGCTCCACGGGTGGAGCGGCGGCGTCCTGCGGGTACGCGCCCGGTACCGGCTGTGCGTGCGGCGCCCCGGCCTCGGCCGCCGCACGGGTGGCCAGCGCCTCCAGCAGGCTGTTCACCGCGCGGCGGATGTCGGCTCCGCCGTGCACCCGTTCGTAGACCGCGGTCTCGGGCGGCCGCACCGTGGTCCCGGTCCGTCGCACGTCCCGGACGGCGGGCGGCCGGGGTTCGGCGAGCTCCTGGCGCGGCTCGGCGCTCGCCTCCGCCAGGGTGCGGTACGTCGGCAGTGCGAGGCGGATCGAGCCCTCGTCCTCGCGGGGTGCGGGCGCCTCGCCGTGGCTCCAGGACATCTCGGTGTGGTAGGTGACGGGGACGGTGAAGACCTGGACTCCGTCCGCGGTGGGGCTGAGGGCGTAGTACTCCTGTCCCGTCCCGGCGCCCCTCCCGGTGATCTCGGAGTCGGCCCAGGTGCCGCCGCCTTCCGCGGTGAGCCCTTGCAGCTCCAGGTCACCCCTGTCGTCGAACGGGTTGGTCAGGGACACCTGGCCCGTCAGCGTGTACGCGCGCGGTGTGCGGCCGACCTGTTCGTCCCCCGCCACGGTCGAGCCGGTGTAGTTGAGGGTCTGGACGTCCGCCAGCCGGTGGTCGTGGGTGACCCCGCCGTCCTCGGCGCCCTCGACATAGCGTCGTGCGGCCGCGAGCCGGACGGAGACCCGCTCGGTGCCGGCCGTCAGTGTGGGCAGTTCGAACCGGACGGTGTGTCCGCCCTCCACCATCTCGTCCGTCGTGCTGCGCAGTCCTGCGGAGGAACGGAACTGGTCCAGCTTGCGCATGTTGTTCAGCCGCTGGATCTGGAGGCCCTTCTCCAGCGGGCCCCGGTACACCCCGTCCTCGCCGGGTGGCAGGAAGCCGTGGTCGCGGAGCCAGGTCTCCAGGTCGGTGAAGATCCGCTGGGTGCCGTGCACCGCGAGCGGGGTGGTGGACACGTTGAGCGCTCGCAGGTGCAGGACTTCGGGCGGCAGGTGACGCCTGTCCCCGGGGGTGCCGGAGACCGTGGCCTCGGCGGGGATCCGCAGGACCACGGGGTAGCGGGGAGGCTCGGGATGTGCCAGAGGACTGCCGGGTTCGGGCCGGTGCTCCCTGCCTGACGGCCGTACGAGGGTGATGTCGAAGACTGCGTCGGCGTTCTCCCGGAACAGCGGCTTGCCGGTGCGCAGCGAATGGGATGTCCTGGCACTGCCGCCGGCGTTCAGTGTGTGGGTGACCTGGTGCTGGATGCCGCCCTGGCCGGTGAGCGCGAGTCCGGGCCGCTCACTCCCGGTCCCGGGTCCGGGCGGGGCGAATCCGCCGGTCAGCGCGGCGGAGATGCCGAGTGCGTTGGCGACGGAGGCACTGGTGGTGAGCCTGACCGATCGCAGGATGTGCGACTCCAGGACCGAGTTCCGGGTGGGCGGGCCCGCGACGCGGTCCGGTCCTGTCCGCTCATGAAGGTCGGCGTGGACGCGGAGCATGCCGATCACGGACCCGTCCTCGGCGAACAGGGTCGGTGACGCGTGCCGGCCGCCGGTCAACAGGGGCATGGCGCCGCGGACGTTGCCCTCTGCGAAGAAGTGGCGCAGCTCGTCCAAGGAGGTGTCGGAGAGCCCGGCGAGATCCCGGGCGAAGGAGCGGAGAACGTCCGCGAGCAGCCTGTCGGCGTGGGGCACGGTCTCCGTGGCGAAGAGAGGTACGCCGTGGAGCACGGTGGCCAGCGGGGCGGGGCGGCGGGCCGGATCGCTGTAGTCCCGTGTGCCCGCGCCGTTGTCCGGGGCGGTGAGGTGCTGGGGGAACCAGACGGTCAGCCGCTCCTCGCCGTCGGAGCGCTGCGGACGGTGCCACTGCTCGTCGGGCCGGACCTCGGTGAGAGCGCGTGCCAGGTCCGTGACGGGGGTGATCTGCCAGTCCATCCGGTATTCGACCGGCCACGAGCGCTCGCGGCTGCGCAGGAGAACCATCGGCTGCACGGTCGCGGCGGCCGAGACGGTGGTCGTCGTCTGGTTGTAGGTGAGTCCGACCTGCGGGGTGAGGCTCAGCCGGCCGAACCAGCCGGTGTCCGGGAACTGCCAGGTGTGGGCGTGGCTGAGGCTGAACGCCCGGAGGTCGCCGGTGCTCTGCGTGTCACCGGTCTCGCTGATACCGAACGTCCAGCGCTGGATGTTGACCGGGGGGCCGTCCGGATTCTCCATCTGTTCGATGCCCGGGTCACCGTGGCGCGGGTCGATGAGCCCGAGGCGCAGCGCGATCCATGCGGTGCGTCCCTGGTGGGGTATACGCAGGGGCAGCCCGTGCTCGCTGAGCAGCCGGGCCCATTCGCTGCTGAGGAAGCGGGGGGTGAGGGCGGCGCGTACGGCTGCACGGAGGCCGGTGTCCTCGCCGCCGTCGCCTTCGGCCTGCTGGATGACCCGGTCCTGGAGCCAGGCGACTGTCGCCTGGGGCACCGGGGCGAGGTGGACGAGGCCCTGGGCTCCGTCGCGTCCCGTGCCGAACTCCGTCACCGAAGGGCTGAGCCCGGGGCCGGCCTGCGCCGGGGGGGTGTCCGTGGCGGGAGCGGCGGCCGTGTCCGGCACCTGGTCCGCTGCCGCCAGGGGGGTCCGGGGGTGTGTCTCCACCGATTCGGTAAGGGGGGCGGACCGTGCGGGCGGGTTGTAGGTGTCCAGTGCGTCCTGCACCCGTGTGTGCGCGGGGGTGCCGGGGGGCAGCCGGTCCAGCCTCGCCCGGAGGATCCGGCGGTTCAGCGCGTCCGGGGAGTCGCCCTCGACCAGCGCCATCCCGATCCACGGACCCTGTCCCGCGCCCGTACCCGATCCGGGGCGGCCGGGGCGTTGCGAGGCGATGACCTCGAGGGCCCGCAGCCTGGCCTCGGCCCCGTCCGCCACGAGCCGTCCCACCAGACGCGCGGTAGGAAGGTTCGGGCCGGCCGATCTCAGGTATCCGTTGACCGTCATCACACTCACGCCCAGGGCTGTCGACAACTCCTTCGCGGTGAACCGCGTGTAGAGCGCCGCCACGCGAGCTCTGAGTGCGATTCGGTCCTGTTCCGTGACCGGCGCGGACGGAGCGTTCTGTTCCAGCGCCCGCAGCCCGGCCTCGGCCCCGGGCCGGGCGAGCAGGTCCGCCACAGCGATGGACGGTACGGCGGAACCGCTCAGGAACTTTCTCGCGGTCGACTCGCTCACGTCCAGCGCGGCGGCCAGCTCACCCGCCCCCACTCGCCGGTGAAGAGCCTGCAGACGGGCGCGGAGGGCGGGCTCGTTCGCGGCCCGGTCCTGCCCCCTCGTGGCTCCTCCCGGCGTCAGGTGCCTCGCTGTCTGCCCGCCGCGCACCGGTTCCGCGTCCCGTGCTCCGCCTCCGCTCCGCCTCCGCGCGAGGAGCGCACTCCGTGCCCCGTCACGCGCGGCCTCCGCGTAGCGGGCCGCCGAAGAGGTCTGTGCCTGCTGGTCTTCCCTCAACAACGACAGGTAGAAGACGAAATCACCGCTCCCGGCCGGATCCCAACCGAGACCGGCGAGCTCCAGCAGCACCGACTCGGGCGGCAGTTCCACCGTCTCCGCGACGACCGAGTCGAGCCACTCTCCCAGCAGAAGCCACCGCTCACCGGCAAGAACGCCACCGCGCGGTACCTGGTTCAAGCTTCCCCCTTCCCTGGTGAACCGCCGCGCGGCCTCGACGAACTCCACGGCGGTCGGCTGATCGGCCTGTACCGCCCACTGGTCCGCCTGCTCCCCCTGCATGACGGCGCCGCCCGAGAAGTCGAGCGGCTCACCCCACCCAGCACCGGCCTCGAACCCACCGAACGGAACGGACCCCGCAACCACCCCAGACGCCGGAACCCCACCGAACAACGACGCCCCACCGAACCCAAGATCCGGCCACAGCCCCGGCACCGCACCCGCACCCTCCTGCAAACCACTCAAGAAGTCGAGCGACTCACCCCCCACACCACCCGCCTCGAACCCACCCACCGGAACAGACCCCGCAACCACCCCAGACACCGGAACCCCACCGAACAACGACGCCCCACCGAACCCAAGATCCGGCCACAGCCCCGGCACCGCACCCGCACCCTCCTGCAAACCACTCAAGAAGT
>NZ_JBSFUO010000023.1:64189-93296 GCF_053591835.1 Streptomyces sp. NPDC002911
GCCTCGAACCCACCCACCGGAACAGACCCCGCAACCACCCCAGACACCGGAACCCCACCGAACAACGACGCCCCACCGAACCCAAGATCCGGCCACGGCACCCCGGAGTACGGGCGCACATCCGGGACACCCGGCCCGTCGCTGTCCGGTACCTGGGGAAGGAGGGCCCCCGGAGCACGGGACTCCTCGAGCGCCCGCAGTCCTGCCTCCCTCTCGCCCCCGTTCGCGGCAAGCCGGTTCAGCACGTGGGTGGACGGCGTGGTGGGATCGTCCGGGTTCAGAAATTTCCGCGCGGTCCTCGTCGGCACGCCCAGCAAATACCGCAAATCCTCCGGCCCCACCCGACCGTAGAGAGCTGCCAGTCGCCTCTTGAGGGCGAGCCGTTCCTGCTCCTTCACTTCCCTGGTCCGCAGTTGACCCGCATGCCCGCCCCCGGGGGCCGTGTTCGGCCTTCCTTCGGTCCGGCGCCGCCTGCCAGGGCCCTCGCCCCCCTCCTGGCGCCGCCTACGCAGCTTGACAAGTGCACTCCGGGCCCGGTGCCGTTCGGCGGCCGTGTCATCGGTCGCCCCGAGCGCGCGGCTTTCCAGATGCAGCCTCAGCAGCGACAGGTAGGACGCGAACCTTCCGCTCCGGGGTACGTCCCACCCCAACTGCACCAGCTCCAGCAGCACCCGCTCGGCCGGGAGCTCCGCCCTCTGCGAAGCGATGGCCCTGAGCCATTGGTCCAGGAGAACGGTCCGTCCGTCGACCACCACTCCTTCCGCCGGAACCTTCGGCATCTCCCTTCTGCCTGCCGTGAGCTGCCTCGCGGCCGCCAGATAGTCCTCCACGGAAGAGACGTCCGCGTGTGCACCTGGGAGCTCCGCACGACCGGCGTCGACGAGCCGGCCGGACGGCGTCGGCCACGAGTCCCCCTCGCCCCGGCCGGGCAGAGCGAGTCCGTAGGACACACCGCGCTCCGCGCGGGAGGGGCTGGGCGGCGGGGAATCGCCGAAGAGGGCATCCGTCCCCTCGGGCTCCGGAGACTCGGAGAAAAGACCCGGCCTGCGGGTTTCCACCCCGTAGGAGTCCAGCGCCGCCCGCACACGTCCGTGCTCCGGGGAGCCCGGCGTCAGCCCAGCCAGCCGTTCCGCGAGAATCCGCCGGTTCAGCGCCTCCGTCGAGTCGTCCCCGACGAACGCCATTCCGATCCAAGGGTCCCGCACCGCAGGGGCACCCTGCCGTGTGCCGGAGCCGGTGTCTGCCCGGAAGACGTCGCGGCGGAGCGCGTGGAGGAGGTCCGGTCCGAGGCTCAGTGAGGGGAGCCGGGCCACGCTTCCGTCGGGTTCCCGCAGCGCGGACGGCGGGTCGAGCAGAGCGCCCCGGGCATCCAGGTCGAGGGAGGCCACGGTGCCCCAGTCGTGGTGCCGGGGGGCGGGTACGGGTGCGCCGCTGTCGTGGTCGAACCAGCGGACACGGCCGCGTACGTTCACCGCGTACAGCGGTGTACCGCTGCCGGAGTCCAGCTGTTCGGGCAAGACGAGTGAGCTGGCACCGTTACCTGCCGCCATCAGGGCTTGTTCCAGGTCCGCCACCGCTTCTGCCGGGGCGGTGCGCCAGGTCCGGAAGGCACGGCCGACGCGCTCGAAGTCCGCCTCGCTCAGCGCGTGCGCGGTGTCCGTGCGGTGGGCGTCCCGCCCAGGCTCGGCGACGGACGTGCCGGGTGCCGTCCGGGCGACGGGCAACTCCCGGCCAGTCCCGGGCCTTGCCGACTCGACCCGGAAGGCGTAGCCGTTGCTCGCGGCGAACTCGGCGAGTCTCCAGCGGGTCTGCTCCCCGCCCGGGCCATCCGAGCGCACATCGATCCGCTCGACGTCCGACCAGAAAAGATCACCGTGGATCTGCGCCTCGAAGTAACCGCGGGGCTCGAACGTGCCGTCGTCGATGCGCTCTTTGAGTTCCGGGTCGTGTCTGAATCCGGTCGCCTCCGCGAAGGCGAGCCGGACCGGGTCCTCGTCACCGTACGCAAGCAGCGGAAAGAGGTGGTCCGGGCCGGTGATGCCCCGGGCGCCTTGCGCGCCCGGGGACCAACTGTCACGCGGGGTGAGGGTGATCCTGGACAGGACTTCCGGCTTCCAGCGAAAGACCGCTTCTCCGTATCCGGCAGCGCCGCCCGGTTGGAGGCGCGAGACGAGGGCAGCGTATTTGGGGAGTTGTCGCCTGTCCTTGGCCGACGGCGCGAACCGGTCGAGTACCGCGTCCGGGGCGGCGGCCTGGAAGGTTCCTTTGCGGGAGGTGTCGCGGGCAAGCAGCGCCGCGTACCCCATGCTCTCCTCACGGCTGCCGCGCATGGCGGGGTTCGCCTGAGCCTGGGAGACCCGGGTCTCCCAATAATTACGGAACCGGCCCTCGGCGTCTCCCATGAGCGCGTCGAGGAGTGTGCCGTCGCCGACTCGGCGCCCCAGGTCGAAGTTGGTCACCACGTCCATCCGCCGGCGCAGGTGCTCGTGCACCCGGTCGAGCAGTCGGTCCAGTTCTTCGCCCTGCTTCGGGTAGGCGGCGGCCCACGCCCACTTCCCATCGGTCAGGCGGCGTCCGGCGGCTTCACGGTCACGCCCCGCTACCTCCCGCGCTCGACGCTCGACAAGTACGAGGGCGGTCCGCTGCGCGTCGGTGAGGCCCTGCACTCCTCCCCGGGCACGTATCTCCCGCACCAAGGAACGGTCCTGGGGCACCTGCTCTGCCCGACGCCGCAGCATCTCCGCATACTCCCCGTCGCCGCGGCTACGCCTGGCAGCACGGGCGCGGTCCAGTTCGACGGCGAGGGCCGCGGCGCGGCGGTCCAGTTCGCGCTCGACCGTCGTCGCGTCCAGAGCCAGGAAGCGGGCGAGTTCCACGTCCCGGGCTCCGGGAAGCATCCGCTGGTTACCGCGGGCCGCGACGACGCGGCGGTCCAGTTCGCTGCGAATGGCAGCCGTCTCCTCGACGAGGCGCTGCCGGAAACCCGTCAGGTCGGCGAGGCGCGGGATGGATCCGGGCTTCCGCTGCATCCGCTCGATGGTCCTGCCCAAACTCCGCGTGAGCTCCTCCCGCTGCTGCGCGCCGCTCTCCAGGGCTGTTGAGGGGCCGGTGAGGAAGTGAGACGGGTAGAGACCGGACGTGGCAAGGAGATCCTGTGCCTCGGTGACACGCCGGTCCATCTCCTGCCGCCGCACTGTGTCGGCGTCCGCTGTCCTCTCCTGTTCGTCTCGTGCGGCGGCCAACCGCCGCCAGGCGTCCCGGGCCCGGGGCAGCGGGTCCTGGGCCCGGGACCCGGCTGTCTGACGGGGGTCGTCCGAAGGATGCGATGCGACCGCCATCGCCTGACCCGTGACCGGGCGGGACCCGCGGCGCGTCACCGGGTACCGCTCCGACCAGCCGAAGGGGAGCGACGGTGCGACATCCGTGCCCCGGGGCCCGGCCACCGCCTGTGCCGGTGTCCTCCCCCGCTCCGGTGCGGGGGTCTGCCGGGAGGCGTGGACGTAAGGGGTGAGGACATCGTTGATCTGCAGCAGGTGGTCGGGGGTGAGGAAGAGGCCGGGCGGCTGCGCGGGGCCGGCGAGAGGTCCCATCAGGCTGGACCTGCCCTCCGGAACGTCCTGCTCACTCCGCCCGCCCGGTGTGAGCAGGACCCCTGGCGCGGGGATGTCGTCGCGTACGCCGAGACCGTGGACGAACTCGTGGACGTATGCGGCGGGGTGGACGCCGGTGAACCACACGTCCTGGACCATGGCCCGCCCGGCCTCGGGGAGTCCCGCACGCACCGTGACCGTGCTGTGTGCGTCCTCGGGACCGGTCACGAACTCGACGGCGGCCAGCAGACGGGGGCCCGGAGTGGCAGGACCTGTGACCTGGTCCGGCTGGAGCGCGGGCAGCCGGTACCCGGGCCGGTTGACCACCTGGTCCAGGGCACGGGTGAAAGCCTCCTGCAGGACACCGAGGTCCGTACCCCCGACACCCGACGCCGCCAGATGGATACGACGGGTCAGGCGCAGGGTGCCGGGGTCACGGGCGTCCTCGCGGTGCCAGGCCCAGTCGTAACCGACCTCGGTGCGCTCACCCGATCCGGAAGGCCGGGTGACGGTGGGCCCCGCGTCCCCCGTGCCCCTCCCGAAGAGGAACGCCTCGGCATTCCCGTCGCCCGTCCCGCCGAACGGAATCCACCGGTCGGTAGCCACTTCGCCCGAACTCCACACCGGACCGAGGCCGGTCACCGCGGCTTCGGCGGGCGCCTGCCGGTCCCCGCCCTCCCGCTCCACCGCATCCGCGGCCTCCACCGCCGCGTCGCCGCCGTGGACCAGCCGGTAGTCGACCGACGGAGCGACGTCGGGGCCGGCGGTGGTCCGCTCCCGGACGAGAGCCCGCGCCACGGCCTCGGCCGCTCGCTCCCCGGCGGAGTCGAGGGCGAGGGCGACCGCCCCGCGCGCGAACGCCGGCACCTCCCGCGCTTCGCCGGCCCCCTCGGCGGCCAGCAGGCTCTCGGCCGTCTCCAGCGCTCGCGGCACCACCACCTCGACCGCACGGGCGAACACGTCCGCGCCCAGGGCGCGTAGCGCCGCACCCGCGGCCAGCAGCCGCCGCACCGCCGCGCTCCGCGTCTGCGCCGACGACGGCCTGCCGGGACCCTGAGCCGACAGTCCGCTCACCGAGGCGTGGTACTCGCCCACAGCCCGCGCAAGGCCGGTCGCGCCGGAAACCACGTACCGCTCCAGCGGCGTCGGCCTGGCGAAGGCGCTTTCGGCTGGTACAGCCGGGGCCTCCCCCAGCTCGGCGCGCCTCTCGACCAGTTGCCGGGACCTGGTGAGGGAGTCATCGTTGGCCACCGTCTCCAGGCTGGGCGGGCCGTCGGTGTACTGGCCGCTGTTGTTCCACCGGTAGCTGTTCCCCTGACGGGCACTGCTCCTGGCGTACACCACCAGATCCACCCGGCCGTCCTCCGCCAGGGCGAAGAAGAATGCCGCACCACCACTGCCGGAGTCCAGGTGCGCGTGCAGAGGCGCATTCACCCGGCGCAGACCGGGAGCCTCCCGCACAGCCGTGGCCGAAGTGGCGATCCCGTCCAGGACCTTGCGGTGCGCGTCCGTGAACGCGGCCGGTCCCAGACCGCCCGCGTAGCGGATACGGCCACTGAGTTCCCACGAACCGGTGGCGTTCGGCCGGAAGACCCGGAAACGGCGGGACCGTTCGCCGCTCTCCGCGGTCTTCCGCGCCTCACGCTCCGCCACGACGTCGCGCCACGTCACGGCCGCACCGGCCCTGACCTGCCCGTATCGGACACCGGGTACGACATCGACCGATTCGAGGAACGACGCGAACTGCCGGTCGAACGAATTTGTCGGCGCGTCACGGTCGAAGAAACCCTCGACCGTATAAGCGGCAAGCCGGTGCGGATGCTCCGCGATCTCCGCGGCGACCGCCGGCACGGCGGTCAGCAACGGCAGCAACTCCGGGTGGCGCGCCAGCGCTTCGGCGGCGCGGCTCCCCTGCCGGCCTGCCAGCAGGTCCGTCAGCTCCGACGGAAGCGCGTCGGCAGGGGCCGCGTGCGAGGGCGTGCCGACGGTGACGGCCGGAAGGCTCTGTGCGGGTGCGTGAGCCGTGGTCCGGGAAGGGACGGGGCGGACACCCGGTGTCTCGCGCCCGGCGCTCTGCCGCCTGTCCACGGCGGCGAGGAGAAGGGCCGGATCACCGGCCAGCAGCTCCTTCAGCCGCGGCGCCTCCGACTCGGACATCCGGCGCACCGTGGTGCTGAAGCCGGTGTCCCGTACGGCCCGGTCCTGCCAGGACGGACGGGTCAGGAACGCTTTCGCGAAAGCCGGTTTGTCCGTGAGCAGTTGGGCGACGCCGTACCGGATGAGCGCCTGCCTCAGCCTTTCGGCGCCCTCGGGGGTGAGTTCGCCCGGGTATTCGGCGAGCAATCCGGCGACGGCGGGGTGCCGTTGCAGCACATTGCGCAGGGAGCGGTTGAGGAACGGGGCAAGCACGGGGTGGCGCCGGACGATCCGCCAGACGTGAGTGCGCCGGAGCGCGTCGTCGATCAGCGTCCGGTTGGCACGTAGCGCATCGACGATCACGGGGCGGTCCAGGAACGTGGCCAGCAGCTCGGAGCGGGCCCGCAGGAGCTCCGGCATGCCCTGCAGACCCGCGACTGCGGACCGCAGCGTCTCGCTCTCGGCGATCGCGCTCGCCAGCTGCGGCTGCGACCGGACCAGGCCGAGCACCGCGGGCGCCGTGAGACCGCGACGCCCGCCGTCCCCCGCCGCGGCCAGCGCCGCCACGAAGTCGGGCGCGTCCAGTACGACCGGCAGCAGATCCGGGGCGAGGGCCGTGCGGACCAGCTGCGGGTGCCGGGTGAGCTGCCGTATCAGCCCGGTGTGGGCGAGCAGTCGCCGGAACGGTCCGGCCTCGCCCGCGGTCTCGGGCTGGTCCCCGAGCAGACCGGCCAGGCCCGGGACCGATGCCAGAACCGTCAGGAGACCGGTGTCGGCGGCGGCTGCGGCCAGCCGCCCCCGGGTCGCCGTCGTGGCGCGTACGACGTCGTCCGGCGCGTCCGACAGCCTGCTGACGAGCTCCGGGTGCCGCAGGAGCACGCCGAACGACTCCTCACGGTCGATGAGCGCCTTCGCCACGTGCGCGCTGTTCTGCGCGAGGATGTTGACGTTCCCCGCGGACGGCAACAGCAGCTGTTGGGACCTCAGGGCGAACGCCTGCGCGTACAGCGGGTTGCGCTCGACCGTCCGGACTGTTTCGGCGTTGTAGTTGATCCGGGTGGTGGGCCTCTCGGCGTAATACTGGAATGCTTGGTCGTTACGGGTCATCAGGCGTGCCAGGTCCGGTACGCGCATCATCTGGCGGAGGACTTCGGGTGACTGGGCGAAGAGTCCGAGAACCGACGGCCGGGTCTCGGCCAGGTCGATCAGCCAGGGCCGGAAGAGGAATCCCTCCGCGAGGGCGGGGTCGGTCGTCGCGTGGCGCTTCAACAAGTCACTGCGCAGGATCCGCTCGTAGCGGTCGAGCAGTTCCTCCGTGTCCAGGCCGTAGCCGTTCTGCCGCAGGGCTGTACCGGCGGTCTCCCTGCTGTCGCCCCGGCCGATGCCGGCGAGGAGTGCCCACACGTACGGAGTGAGCCGAGGGTCCAGTTCGACGCCATTGGGAGTGATCCGGCCGCTCTTGGCCTCCACGATCGCCGCCCCCAGGGCACGGAACGCCGCTCCGGTGGGGCTCCGGTCGGCCGACTGCTGCAGTTGGACGGCGAGTGAGTCGAAACGCTCCGGGGCGGCGTTCCACGCGGCGACGAACCGCGGGCGCGCGATGGCCTCGCGCAGGAGCACCGGGTGGCTGGCCAGTGCGACGGCCGTAGGCTGCTGGTTGCGTTCGGAGAGAACCCGGAGCAGCCTGCCGTCGGTGATGAGCAGCTTCCAGTGTGCGACGGGTATCAGGCTCGCGTGGGGGGCCAGCCACTGGAGCACGGTCGGTGCCGCCTTGATGTGGCCGATCGCTGCCTGCCACTGCTCGGTCGAGAGCTCGTGCCCGAGGCCGGGGTGCTGATGCGTCAGGCGGAGGAGCGCGGAGTCACCCGCGAGTGCCGCTTCCTGGTATCCCGGGTGCCTCAACAGGTCGGAGACCGAGGGCGCACTCAGCGCGGCCGCGGCCAGCCGGGCGTTGTTGCCGAGGAGAGCGGTGTCGAAGAGCTGGATGAGCCGGGGGTCGTAGTAGGCGAGTTTGGTCAGCGCCGGGAGCCCGTACATGCGGTTTCGGATCACGGGCGAGGCGTGCAGGATCCCGGTGACCAGCTGCTGCTGGTCCCTCTTGGAAGTGTCCCGGTACAGCTCGCGGAACGCGTCGTGGCGGGCGGCTGTCACGAGCACGGCGACGGCTGTGGCGTCGTCCTCGGCGAGATCGATGCCCGCCGCTCTCGGGGAGAGCATCCGGCGGAGTAGGTGCGGGGAGCTGATGGCGTGGGGGGTACGGGCCACCAGTCGCACCAGGTCGGCGCGCGCGATGAGTTTCCGTGTCACGTCCCGGTCGTCGGGGTTCTTGAACACGGCGTCGATCACCGGGCTCACCGCCCTGGCGTACCGGAGCAGGGCGGGTGCGCCGGTCCGCTGGATCTCCTCGGGCGTGAGCAGTTGCTCAGGCCGGGGGGCTCTGTCAGCCGCCGGGTCGGCGGTGGCGGTGAGCGCCGCGAGCAGTTCGTCGCCCTCCGGCCCGTCGTAGCGGTGCGGATCGTAGGAGAGCGCGGTCGCCACGTGTGTGTTCCGCACCGCGGCCGTGATCAGCCGCTCGTCGGACAGCAGTTTCACGGCGGCCTCGGGAAGGTCCTCCAGCACATCGGTGAGGATCGGGGAGTACCGGAGCACGGCCACGGAGCGGGGCGTGTCGCGCAGGATGTCGAGGAGCCGGGGGTCCGACAGCAGCACATTGTGCTGCATGGGGAACAGCCTCAGCGTCTTCCTGAGCTTCTGGTCTCCGAGGACGCTCCGGTAGAACTCCACGGTCCCCGGCCGTCCGTGGCTCATCTGGGTCAGCATCGCCGACAGGAGCCCGGCTTCGGAATCCAGGTCGGACAGCGCGGCCGTCGCGTTCGGGAGGGTCTGCAGCGCGGCGCCGAAAGCCGGTACCTGCTCGATCATACGGGTGATGTCCGCGGAGAGCACCGCCGCCTGTGCGAGGAGATCGGGGCGCCCGTCCAGGTTGACGAGTTGGTTGCGCCCGACGAAGACGTACCGGCGCACGGCGGCATCGGCCTCAAGGCGGCGTACGAAGCCCTCACGCGCCAGGATCTCGGCGGTCTTCCCGTTCTGGGCCTGGTGCCAGCCCCGGTCGGCCGTGCTCAGTGCCTCCAGCACCCCGGGGGCACTGCTGAGCAGGTCGGCGAGGACGGGGCGGGCTTCCAGGAGGCGTCGCAGCCTGGGCTGCCGGGCGAGCGCGTACACCACATGCGGGTGTGCGGCCAGTCGGTCGCGTACTTCGCCGCCCAGCTCGACCGTCCACCCCACGGCGGCGACGAGGTCGGCGACCGGGAGGTCGTCCGGGTAGGCCGCCGCGGACAGCAGGTCCAGGGTGACGGAGGCGATCCGGTCGCGCCGCTGACGGCTCAGGTCGCCCGGGAGGCCCGTGGCGGCGTGCCGCACCGCCCGTACGACGGACTCGGGGACCAGCTCCGGGACACCGGCCTCCGTGGGCCCGGTCCGGTCCTGGATCCGGGCCGAGGGCCCGGCCGCGCTCTGCTGCTGGGACGAGGTGCTGTGTCCCCCGCTGGGCCCCCCGCTGTCGGCCGCTGTCCTGGTCTTCTTCTTCGCTCCGCCGCTCATCCGTGTCTTCTCGCCCGACAGCATGGTCTGCGCGATGACCGCAGCCCTGTCGCGCAGCACCCGCCGGCTGTCCGTCGGCGGCAGCTCGCCGTGCAGCCTCATCACCTCGTCCGGGTCCACGCGCTGTTCGCTGCGGCCCGGCGTGCGCCGGAGTTCGAGGGCGACGGCGGCGGTCAGGTCCGCGCGCAGACGGCTGTCCGTGTCCGTTTCCGCGGCGGGCGTCGTCCACAGCCCTGCGGGGAGTGACGGGCCGACGTCCGGGTCCCCGCCGTCCGCTATGACCTGCGGGGCACCGGTGCCCAAGTCCCCCGGTGCCCAGACCACATCCCCTGCCTCAGCGTCCCAGGTGCCCGTACGGTCTTCCACGCCGTCGTACACACGAACGATCGCCTGCGGGCTGACACCGCCGGTGAACGCGATCTCCTCCTCCACGAGATAGGGCGGCTCGATCCCCTGCTGATCCAGCGTGGCGTTGACATCGACGCCGATCGGGTCGGGGTTGCGGGAAGCCTGAATCTCGTAGCGGTACGTCTTGTCGCGGTACCAGAGATCCCGGTTGCGGGTCGTCGAGAGATACGGCGCGTCCGGGTCGTCCTCCGCCCAGGTGTGCAACGTCACGGTGGTCGTCGTGTCATCGGCCCGGAACCCCTCGGTGAACACCGTGGCGGGCGCCGTGTCGGAGAAGCGCCACAGGGTCTCCGTCTCGCTGCTCTCGACGACGAAGTCCCGGTCGGCCCGGTGAACCATCGTGTAGTCGACCGCGGGTTCGGCATCGGTCCCCGGCCCGGCGGCCGGGAGGTCGTGGCGGCCGGCCCGCCAGAGGACCGTACCGGTCTCCGGGTCCCAGGTGCCGGTGCGGTCCGTCTCCCTGTCGTAGACGCTGACGAGCGCCCGCGCGTCGATCTTCCGGGTGAACGCGACCTCGTATTCGTGCTGGGCGATCTCCCTGGTCGGTTCGTTCTGTGCGTCGAAGGTGGCGTTGACGTCAACGCCGGTCCGGTCGGAGTTGCGGGACGGGTCCACCCGGTAGCGGAACCGCCGCCCGCCGAACCACAGCTCGGAGTCACGTGTGGTGGAGACGAACTGTGCCCGCGGATTCAGATGGGCCCACTCCTCCAGTTCCACCACGTTGCTGATGTCGTCGGCCTCGAATCCCCGCACGAAGACCGTTTCGGGAGCGGTGTTCGAGAAACGCCAGAGGGGTTCGTGCGGGCCGCTCTCGCGCACGTGGGTGTCGTAGCCGTGGATCAAGCTGTAGTCGACGGCCGACTCCTCGTCCGGCACTGCCGCCACCTGCGCCGGAGGGCCGTACGGAGTCATGGCGCGAGCGGAGCCGCCCGGGTGGGCGAAGGGGGCCAGGACGTCCGCGATCTGCCGGAGGTGGTCCGGCGTCAGGACGAAACGGGGCGGCAGCGTCCCTTCGGTGAACGGACCCATCAGGCTGGACCCGCCCTCCGGTACCTCCTGCTCGCCCCGCCCGCCCGGGGTCAGCAGGACACGGGCGTCGGCCACATCGTCACGCACGCCGAGACCATGGACCAGCTCGTGCGCGTACGCCGCCGGATGCACGTCCGTGAACCACACACCCTGGACCATCGAGCGTCCTTCCGGCCTCCCGTCCCGCACCTGGACGACGGTGTGGGCGGACGCCGGGGCGTCGACGAACTCCACGGCGAGGCGCAGCTCGGGGCCCTGCGTACCGGGCCCGGCCGACCGGTCGGGGTGCAGGTGCGGCAGTCGGTACCGCTGCGCGTTCACGATGTGGTCGACGGCGTCCACGATGTTCTGCCGCAGTGCCGCGAGCCGGCCCGGGGGTACGTCCGGCGCCCGGAGGTGGACCCGCCGGGTGAAGAGAACGGTGCCCGCCCGGCCCTCGGGTGCGCCGGACCACGACCAGGCGTATCCGACGTCGGTCCGCTCGCCCGACCCCGCGGGGCGGCGCACGCCGATCGGGGCCCCGTCCGCGGAGACCGCGATCTCGAACGCCTCCGGACCGCTCTGCCCGCCGGTGCGGGACCCGAACGGGATCCAGCGGTCGGTGCGCACCTCACCGGAACCCCACAGTGCGGTGCCCGCCGGCGTCGCCGCCCGTACCGACTCACCCGCCTCGCCCGGCTGCGGGTAGGCCCCCTCGCCCGCGGCACCGTCCCAGTCCTCGGGCAGGTGGGCGGAGTGGTCGTACGCGGGCGGCGCGTCGTAGGACGTGGTGACGGCGACGGACTGAGCCGTGTGGATATGGATCGCCAGGCCGTCACGCTGGGGCCGGCCGTCCTGCGCGGGCGTGACGAAGCGGCCGCCGCCCGTCCACACGACCACGTCCTCGGCCGCATCCCACGTCCCGGTGCGGTCCTCCACACGGTCGTACACGCTGACGACGGCGCGGGGGTCGATCTCCCCCGTGAACGCGACCTCGCGCTCCTCGCCGAAGCCTTCGAACTCCTCCAGAACCTCGGGCGGCAGGACTGCACGGGCTCCGACCTCACGGTCCAGCGTGGCGTTGACATCCACACCATGGGGGTCCGGGTTGAGCGCGGCACTGATCCCGTAGCGGTAGCGCTTCCTGCGGAACCACAGCTCGGAGTCGCGTGTCGTCGACACGAAGGGGGCCTCGTCCGGTTCGGCGACCGCCCACAGGTACATGTGCGTGACGGCCGTGCCGTCCGCGTGGAAGCCCTGCGTGAAAACCTCCTCCGGCTCACGGTCGGAGAAGCGCCACAGTTGTTCGTCGTTCCGGCTCTCCACCACGAAGCCGTGGTCGTCCCGGTGCACCAGGTGGTAGTTCACCGCGGGTTCCACGTCCACGTCCACGTCAACGGACTCGGCCGGGTGCACTCGGGGCGGTACGAGGTGCGGGGGTACGAGCCCGGGGACCGCGTAGAGCGCGGCGGCGTCCGTGAGCAGCGCACGCTCCTCGACCGGCGCCGTGGCGTCCGCCAGGTAGGAGCCACGCAGGATCTCGAAGAGCGAGTGGTCCTGGCCGGGGAGCATCCACCCCATCAGCGCCTTGCGGAAGTCGGTGACACCGGTCTGCGGCACATCGAGCCACTCGAAGGCCCGGAGCATGCGCAGTGCGGTCCCCGATACCCCTGCCACCAGGGGCATCCCCCGGGAGCCGTGCCATTCCCGGTACCAGGGCGACGACCGGTCCAGGTCGAAGTAGGCCGAGCCCTCGACCCACTGCAGGGGGAATTCGGGGCCCTGTTCACCTTCGAGGGTGAGTTCGGAGCCTGTGGTGCGGACGGTCCCGGGCTCACGGATCACCGCCAGGACCTTCTCGACCCGCCCCCCGCCCGGCTCCGTGTCCTGCAGGGTGACGGGCCGGCGCTGCACCTCCACCGTGAAGACGTCCGGCCGCGCCAGGATCCGCTCGACCAGCGGAAGGCCCGTCACCGGGTCGAACTCCAGGCCGGCGAGGGGGATCTCCTCCAGACGGAAGCCGACGACGGCCAGCGGACGTGCCGCACGGTGCAGGAAGGTCCGCTCCCGCTCGCCGAGCGGCGTGCCCAGATAGGTGTAGTCGCGCGACGACTTCTTCCGTGCGCCCGCTTCACGCAGCTCCGCCGGACGCTCGACGCGGGCGAGCTGGCTGTGGACCACCTCCATCGGGTCCTTGACGCTGTCGCGCGTGCGGTACGCCGCCAGGTTGCCCAGGGCGAAGGGATTCCCGGGGGCGAAGAGGTACGCCTGGGAACGCGTCCGGGGATCCTGCGCCGTCCGGTGGGCGAGCGCCTCGCGCGCGCCCCCGTGGAGGAACGTCGCATAGGCCTCCAGCGACGTCCGGTCGAGGCCGAGCCGTGCGGCCAGGTCCATTCCGACGGCTGACACCGGACCCGAATCCTGCGGTCCCGGCTCGGCGAGGACCGTCGTGAGCAGGGTCGTCAGCGTGGGAGCGCTGTCGTTCTGCTCGAAGAGGTTCTTCCTCCCGGCCGCGTTGAAGAAGGCGGTCATCAGGCTGCGGACTCCGCCGTCCGCGAGGAGACCGTCCAGCCATGCGGTGGGGGACGTCGTGTCCGTAGGGAGCCCGATCTGCCCTGCGCTCGTCGGGTCCTCCGTGAAGAAGGACGCGTCGAGAACCGTTGCGGACTGCTCGGGATAGGCATGGTGCAGCAGCTCCCGCAGTCGGACGACGGCCGCGCGGGCAGCGGCCCGCGCAGCGGGGTCCGTCCCGTAGTGCGCTCCCAGGACCTGCTCGAACACGGCCTGTTCGCCGTCGAGATCGCGGTCGGCCACCTCCCGATCGGTGTCGACGGCATCCTGCGGCGCGGCGCCGGCTGTCCGCGTGCCCTGGTGGACGTACGGGGCGAGTACGTCGGCGATCTGCCGCAGATGGTCCGCGGTGAGGACGAGCCCCGACGGATCGGTCAGGGGCCCCATCAGGCTCGACCGTCCTTTCGGCACCGCCTGTTCGGCGCGTCCCCCGGGGGTGAGCAGCACACCGGGTGCGGGCAGATCGTCGAGGACTCCCAGGCCGTGGACGAATTCGTGGACGTATGCGGCGGGGTGGACGCCGGTGAACCACTCGTTCTGGACCATCGCCCGCGCAGCGGGAGGCAGCCCTTCCCGTACCGAGACGACACTGTGTGCCGTCTCTGGGTCCGCCACGAACTCGACGGAGACGTGGAGCCGCGCACCGGGCACGGCAGGGCCGGTGATCCGGTCGGGCTGCAGGGGCGGCAGGCGATAGCCGGGGGCGTTGACGATCTGGTCCAGCGCCCGGGCGAAGGAGGAACGGAGGCCCTCCAGCCCGGACGAGGCGGCGCCCGAGGCCACCAGGTGGATACGCCGCGTCAGGCTCAGCACCTCGGAGCCGGGGCCAGGGGCGTCGGTACGGTGCCGGATCCACTCGTAGCCGACCTCGGTCCGCTCCCCGGACCGGGCGGGGCGCCTCACCCCGGTCGTCTCGCCCTCGGCGGACACGTCGATCTCGAACGCCTCCGGACCGCTCCGCCCGCCCGTGCGGGACCCGAACGGGATCCAGCGGTCGGTGCGCACCTCGCCCGAGCCCAGGACTTCGGCGGACTGCCAGGGTCCGGCGAGGGGGGACTCCCACCGGCCCGGGGGCCGCGGTGTCCCGTCCGGGGCGCTCCCGGCGGTCTGCCGGTGGGCGCCCTCCCAGCGCACCGTCTCCGTCCCGGCGTCCCACGTCCCGGTACGGGACTCCAGCGCGTCGTACACGCTGAGCACGGTGCGGGGGTGGACCGCTGCGGTGAGCGCGGCCTGCTGATCCTCGGGAAACGCCGCGGACAGGTCCGGCGGCGTGCCGTCGGCCCGCGTACCGATCGGATCGCCGAGCAGCGGCGAGCTGATCGTGTACCGGTATCGCATGGTCCCGTACCGGAACTCCTCGTCGGCCCCGGAGGTGCTGTCCGGCCGGCGCTCGAGCGACAGGATCTCCGACAGTCCGCCGGGTGCGAACCCGCGGGACAGTACGGTCGCGGGGTCGGCGTCGGAGAACCGCCACAGCGTGTCCTGCCGGCCCGCCGTCAGGACTGCCACGTCCTGAGGAGGGGAGAGCCGGTGGTCGACCGAAGGGAGCAGGTCCTCGGTCAACTGCAGCACGGCGACGGCCTGCCCGGCCGCGTCATGGCCGCCCTCGCCCCACACCACGTCACCGGTGACGGGGTGGCGGACGCCGGTGCGGTCCAGCTTCTTGTCGTACACGCTGGTCACGGCCCGGCCGTCGACGACGCCGGTGAACGCCACCTCCTGTTCCCAGGCGAGGGCGTAGTTCTGCGCCTGGTTCTCCAGAGTCGGGGCGACATCGACGCCCGTGGGGTCGGAGTTCAGTGCGGGACTGATCCGGTAGCGGTAGCGCCTCATCTTGTGCCACAGACCGGAGTCCCGGGTGGTGGAGACGAACTGCGCCTCCGGGTTCCCGTGCACCCAGCGGTGGATCCGCACCACCTCGCCGGTGTCGTCCGCCGAGAAGCCGTGGGCGAAGACGGTCTCGGGCGGATGCGCGGAGAAGCGCCACAGGACGTCGTCCGGCCGGCTCTCCACGACACGCAGGTCGGCGGGGTGGAGGAGGTCGTAATCGACCGCGGGCGCGTCGTCGGAGCGCCCGGCCGCGGCCCGCTCCCGCGCCGCCTCGTCCTGTGCCTCGTCGGACGGCATCCGGCGGCTGGACGGTCCCGGACGGTGCGCGGTGTCCGCTGCCCTGTCACGAGCTGTGTCCAGGCCGCCTTGGGTCCGGACTCCGAGTATCGCCTCGGTGACGGCCTCTGTGCTGATGTCCGCGCCCATCGCTCGAACTGCTGCTGGAAGCGTCCCGTAGGCGTACATCACGGCTTCGCCCAAGTCCCCGTACAGCTTCCCGATGCGGGAACGGACGCCGTCGAGGACCTGCTCGGCGGCAACGGGGTCCGACACCGCGAATGACCGCCAGGCGGCACTCGCGACCGGGGACTCTGCGGGTGCGTTCGAGATGCCGGGTATCCCGGCCGCCGCTCCTTGTACGGGCCTGGCTGCGCCTCCCTGCCAGGCCCGAGCGATGTCGGCGGCTTGCGCCAGCCGACGGGGAGCGGCTCGGTCAGCCGAAAGGTCTTCGAAGACCCGTCGCCACCCAGCCGCAGTGGCGTCGGACACGTCCGCCATGCCCACGTACGGTCCGCTCTGCGTGGCCCTCGACGCTACGTAGGAGCCGAGCCGATTCATCACCTCACGTGCCGCGGGGCTGCCCTGGCCTTCGGTGTCCACACCGCTGCCCCACCGGACGCGCGCCCAATCGCCCAGTCCCTTGATCAGGTGCTTGTCCACCACTGGATGGGTCGGAACTGCGGATGCCTGTTCAGCGCGCAGTCGCGACTCGTGTTCCAGGATTCGGGATCCGATTCCCGGAAGGATGTTGATGACACCTTGGGTGACGTAGTACTGGGCTTCTTCCAGCACGTCTTCAGGGATTCTGCCGACGACTCCTGCGTACCCATCAAGAAGCTGGCGCGCGGAACGTTCCAGCGAGTCTTCGGACCAGCCGCGGCTGAGGGACCGGATGTGGGCCGATGCGGCAGCCGGCTCGCTGACCCCGAGACTGTCGTTGTCGATCGCGGTGATGGTGTGCCGCCGGGGATCGTAGATCGCATTTCCCCAGTTGATGAAACCACCGGTCTGCCGCCACAATGAAGCCCGGTCACTGACACCGATGAATCGGTCGACCCCGAGCATCAGCGCACCTATCTGCCGCAGCGCTTCCTGGTCCTTCATGAGGCGTGAGCGGTCGCGGGGAGACAGTTCGTCAAGGGGCGCTCCTGCAACGAACTCGGACACCCCGAAATATTGGGCCTGCTGGACAAAGGCCTGCGATTCTTCATCCGGATCCGCAGCATCGGCGTCAGACACCAGGAACGCCAAGGCTCTACCCGCCGGAGAATTCGTGTGGTAGTAGCGCGTAGACGGTGTACGAATTCCCCCGACCAGCGTGATGAATCGATCCGCGTAGAAGGAACTCCCAGCATTCAGCAGCGGCTTGACGACCACCGTGCGCGCCGAGCTGTCCGAAACGAAGAAGACCCCTCCATTTCTTCCTCTGATCGACTTCCGCACGACCAGACCGTTCGGCCACATGTCAGGGTCGATCCGCTCGATCGACGGAGTAGGTGCGGCTGAGGGCGCCCTGTCGGAACGCGACGGGATACCGGGTGACACCTGCCCGATCAGATCAAGTTCTTCCGAAATCTGCGCACGCAGGTGTTGAACCGCGGGCCACCGGTCGTTCTTAGGCGTCTTGACTGCATTCCAGGCGGCAATCTGATCCAGCACGTCACGCAGCAGAGCCGGTTTCCGGCGCTCCTGCGACAGCCGGTCCACGGCCGCGTCGATCCTCTTGAGCTCCTGCGACCTCCGATCTCCGAGCACACCCGACTTACGCGTCATCTCCCACCACATCGACACCGCGTCAGGAGCACCACCCCGCAGCCGCAGGGCATCGGCCTCATCTTCCGTCGTCGGTCCCGGATCGGGCCGGCGGCCGGCGAGGGCGGGCAGAACCACAGGGTCCGCTGCCGCCGGCATGTCCGCCACCGGGTGCATCGCGATGCTGACAAGGGCCCTGCGGCGCAGTACCTCGGCCGGCTGCGTACCGGTCGGCAGGATTCCATCGGGCAGGTTCCGTCCCCGGTTGACGGCCCTTACGCGGAGGGGCGGCGCGGTGTCGCCGGTGTCCGCGCCGGGTGATTCACGGTGGTCCGCGACCGCGAAGCGCAAGATCCGCTCGATCTCCGCGAGGCGCCGTTCCCCGGTCGTGTGTGCTCTCTCCGGGTCGACGAGGCGGTGGAGGCTCGTGGAACGGCCGTTGCCACCCGCCGTGACGGTCACCTCCGGGGCAGGCAGTGCACGGAGTGCGCTCCATCGGGCCACGCGGGCCGCGCGGCGCGCCAGCTCCTCAAGGCGGCGGCGCTCGTCCGGGGGCAGCACGGTGGAGCCTTCGGCGAAGGTGAACCAGGTGTCGGCCCCTTCGGGGTCACCGTGCCCGCCGATGAACGGGCCGGCCAGGAACGTCGCTGACGCGGACGCGGCCGTACGGTCCTCGCCGCCCGGGGTGTCCTGCGGCCGTTCCGGCCGTGCGACCAGGCGCATCTGCCACAGCTGGGCGGGATGCGGCAGCCCACCGGCACGGGACAGGGCGAGCACGGCCTGCCGGGCTTCGGCGAGGGCGAGGGCGTGCGGACGGGCTGTCTCGGGCAGAGGTCCTGGGGTCTGGGGCGCGATGGTTCCGGCGATCCCGAGGGCCGCCCGGAGGCCGCTCAGCCTCAGGAGCCGGTGGACGGTTTCCAGCGCGGTCCGCGACGCCGCTGTCGCCTCGGTCCGCACCGTCGTCTCCAGTGCGGTCCGGATCCGGTTCAGCCCCTCGTCGCCGAGCAGTAGGTTCGCCTCCACCGCCGCGTCGGCGGCCAGGCGCTCCTCCGGTCCTGCGTGTGTCTCGAGCGCGATGTGGGCGCGGCCGTCCTCGCTCTGCAGGACGACGGCGGCGAAGTCGCGGGGCCGGGTCGACCCCTCCGTGCCGTCCGCCGGCAGCAGGTACGCCTCGCCGACCCCTGACGCGGGCAGGCTCTGTTCCAGGTGGCCGGAACCTCTTCCGGCCACCTGGAACAGAGCCTGGACGGCGGGGCTTCGCGTGGAGTGGAGGGGCAGCACGGCGCTTCGGCCTGACACGTCGGTGGTGACGACGTGGTCCGGAGCGCCGCCCAGCACCTGTGCGGCGAGCTCCTCTCCGACCTCGGAAGGGCCCGTGGTGAAGCGCGGCCGGACGCGTACCAGCGTGTGTTCGCCCGCACCGTGCCGCACGGTGACCGATACCGTCTCGTCGATGTCGAGGGTGACGCCGCTGCCGGCCGCCGCCAGTGCGGCTGCGGCGTGTGCGGCGACCGGCGGAGTGACGAACGCTTCCTGGGAGGGGCCGAAGGCGGGGAGTGCGAGAGTGCCGTCGTCGGAGTGCAGCAGGGGCGGGTGCGCGTCTTCAACGGGTGCTCGTGCGACAGTGACCAGTCCTGCTCCGGCCGTCGCGGCCCCGGTGGTGGTCTCGGCCGGCAGAAAGCGTCGGAAGAGGTCATCCGGGTGAGGGCCGGTGGTGTTCAGCGTGTAGTCGGTGGTCACGTTGCGGGCCGGGGCCGTGAGCTCGGGCGCGACCTGGCCGTGTGCTCGCGGTCCCGCCTCGGCGAGGTGTCGGCGCATCAGCCCGGCGGGGTCGTCGTGGCCCCATGCGCGCAGCGCGGACTCGGCCAGGGTGTACCTCATCCGGGCTGCCGTCCTGGCGACGGCGTCCTCGACGGCGAGGGGCCGGGCGAGCGCCTGGGAGGCGATGCGGCTGCCGACCGCGGCCGGCGCTCCGAACGGCGCGGCGAGCGGTCCGGCGGGCGGTGCGAGTGAGACGGGCGGACTGACCGCTGCCAGTCGCTCGTGCGCGGACACGTATTGCTGCCAGGCGTCCGCGCGGCTTTCAGGCAGGTAACGGCCCTGGGGGGTGCCTCGGTCCGGGGTGTGCCCACGCCCGTCCGCCTCCAGGATCAGCCGCCAGTCGGCCGGGCTCTCGGCAGCCTCCCGCGCCCTCTGCAGCGACGCGATGTCGAGAGGGCTGCCGAGGGCGAGGAACGGGAAGTGCACAGGTCCCGGCCGGAGCGTGAGCCGCAGCCGCTCCGGAGGAACCAGGACGTTGCCTTCGGCGTCCAGGTCGAGCGACATCACGCCGGCGAGCCGGGTTGCTGTGGGCGGCTGAGTCCGGAGCGCGGTGCGGATGTCGTACCAATGGACCGTGCCGCGTTGGTTGACCGCTTGGAGGATCTGCTCGGCGTCGGTGTCCCTGTGCGAGGCGAACACGAGCGACTGGGCACCGTTGCCCGCTGCCTCCAGCCGTGCCCGGTGGACCTCCAGATCGGCGTGGAGCGGCCCTCTCCAGGTCCGCAGGGCGATGGCCAGCCGTGCCTCGTCCAGGGAGAAGGGGTGCGGGTCCACGAGGGCTTCCCGAGTCCGGCGTGCGGAGATGAGGGAAGGCGTGAGGCCGGGAATGTCCAGCAGGTCGGCGACGGCTGCGCGCAGGATACCTAGCCGCCCCGCCGCGACGGGTGAGGTCTCGCGGGCGACGGCGCGGATCCGGTCGAGCGTCTCGACCGCGTCCGGATAGGCCTCGACGACGGGCCTGGTGCCACCGGTCGGAGCGGTCACGGGGCGTTCCACGGCCCGCCACAGGCTGTCCAGGAGTGCGGGAAGCATCGGGTGTACGTCCCGCAGCCGGTTCGTGCGGCGGTCCGTCTCGGACACGAACCCGGCCGCGAAGCCGAGGCCTTGGTCCCATGCGCGACGGTAGAGCCTCGCCAGTTCCTCCTTGCGCAGGCCGAGCCGGTCCGCGTCCCGGCGCTGCGCCTCCGTGAGGAGGCCCGCCTCCTGCGCGCGGGCCGCGGTGAGGGCCTCCCAGCCGGGCGCGTCCGGGTCAGTCGGGTCGAAGGCGTGCACGAAGCCCGAGGGTTCGGCCCAGCGAGTACGTACCGTCTCGCCGCCGCGGACGACCTCCAGACGCAGATGGGCATCGAGTTCGTGTGCGATGCCGCGCAGCAGGTGGTCGTACGACAAGGACCGGGCGCGGAGTACGGCGGGCGACTCGGCCGACGCCCCGGCGGGCAGGGGCCGGTCCTCCCCCGTGCCGAGTCGGCGGGCGATCTCCCGTTCCAGCGCGTCCAGGTCCAGCCGCAGGACGGCGGCTCCCGCGGTGGCCCCGATACCGGCCCGGACCAGCCCGGCCGTCTCCTCGTGCAGGCGGGCGGTCTGGACGTCCTCCCGGGCGGCCGCCTCGGCCAGCAGGACGTCGGCGTGCAGAACCCGGGCCCCTGCCAGCCCGGCCCAGCCGTCGGTCTCCCGGGATTCCGCGTGCCGGCGGGCGGCGACGGCCCGGAGCAGTTCCTCGGCCTCCTCCTGCGACAGCTCCAGGAAGACGTCGCCGGTGAACGGGGTGCTGCGGACCGTCGGGTCCGTCGTGTCCTTGCCGAAGACGTGGACCCGGTACGGCTCCGCCTCCAGACGGAACCGTCCACGGGCGACGGCTCTGAAGACCGGCCCCTTCGTCTTGATGTGCTGCTCGCGCCGGTAGTTCTCCGCCCCGGTGTCCCCCGAGTTGAGCGCGGTGGCCCGGCTCTGCGGCAGGTCGGCCGTCGGAGCGCCGGCGAGTGCGGGCGGGGTGTCCCCCATCTGCGCCGACGGTGCTCCGGCGAGGGAGGGGCGCCAGTGGTCGTCGCTCGCGCGGACGGACGCACCGCTCTGCTGCTTGTTGTACCGGCCCGTGCCGGTGCCCTCCACGGGTCCGAGGATCTCCAGGTCGTACAGTTCGCCGCGCAGCCACAGCCTGGCGCGCTTCGACGAGGCCCCCGGCACGAACAGCCGCGGCGTCAGGAGCGCGGCCTCACCGCCGGTGGCGCGCAGCAGGTTCTGGGTCATCTGGTGACGGCCGAGGAGCGAGCGGACGGTGATGTCCGTCCGCCGGGTGTCGCCCGACGCCCTGGGCCCGAACACGCGGCTCATGAGTTCCAGGGCGGCCGGCAGCGCGTCGTCCATGAGCACGTCGGAGACGTACGCGTCCTTGGGCAGTCGGGGCAGGGGGGCCAGGTCGCGGGCCCGGCGGGGGCCGTATCCGGTGCCGGCCTCGGCGATGCCCCGCGGGATCTGCAGGACGATGCGCCCGTCGGCCGTCTCGGTGTGGGCGACGGAACGGTCGCTGTCGAGGCTGCGGTACAGGCCCGCCAGCAGGTTGTTGAGCGGGCGCCCAGCCATGTCGATCCGGCGTACGGAGACGGTCATGCGGTGCGCGAAGCCGACGAGGTACCGGCCGTCGTGGGCGTACATCGTCTGCTCGGTCGAGGTCTGCTCGGTCAGGGCCAGGCCCCGGTGGCGGCCCTCCGCGTAGGACAGTCCGCCGGAACCCACGGCCGTGCCTGACTCTCCGCCGCCGAGCCGGGCCACGGTGAACGACTGCGCGGAGTCACGGGAGTCCTCACGCGATGTGTTGACGTAGCTGTGGCCGTAGTTCTCCAGTCCGCTCTGCGGCAGGAAGTCCTCGACCGCGGGCCGAGTGGTGAATGCGTCCCGGAGAGTGACCTCCACGATGTCGGTGATCACCCCGCCGATCGGATTGACGAGGTGGAACGTGTATCCGTGCCGGGACAGAAACTCCCCCCACATGGTGATGTCCCGTCCCGGGGCGAACATCGCCTGCAGCGTGTTGACGCCGCCCTGCAGCCGGCCGATGCGGCTCTTCGGCAGGCGCACACCCAGGATGCGGCGCGGGTCCTGGGTCCAGACCTCCGGGCGTGCCGTGAGCAGCCCCGGGGCGACGCGGTCGACCAGGCCCCGGACCAGGGTGTAGGTGGTGGTCGCCGGGTTCAGGTAGGTGAGTTCGTGGATGCCGCTGTGGCCGAGGGCGCGTTCGTCGCTCCTGGTGCCGGTACCGGTGAGGTACTCCGGGAGGCGGACGTCCTCGAAGAGGGACCGCGGGTCCTGCAGGACGAGGCCGGAATCGGCGAACGCCCGGTTGAAGGCGTCCCTGACGTCGGCGCTCAGCACGCTGACGACGCCTGCCCGGTGCAGGGAGGCCAGGGTCCCCGCCAGTTCGGCGGGCCTCGGATCCGTGGACTGCCGGGTGGCGTCCGCCGTCCGGTTCCCGGCCCAGCGCGTGAGGACGCCGGCGACGGTGTTGCCGCTGAGCCGGACCTCGCCCGCCGTCCACCGGCGGGCGACGTCGGCGAGCTGTCCGTCGGCGAGGGGGAGCGCGCCGTGCGCGTAGTGCTCCAGCGCCTCCGGTTCGGGCAGCAGGAAGGCCAGGACACTGTCCACATCGGCCGCGCCCGCCTTCTGCGAGGTGGGGAGCAGTTTCGCGCCGGCCTCCTCCAGGACCCCGACCCGGAACGCGAGCGGGACGACGAACCGGTAGGCGCGGTTGAAGTCGAGCTGGATGCGCTCGACACCCCCGGTCGTCTGTCGGGACTCCCTCTCGCTCCACTGCCATCCGCGCCCCGCGTCGACCGCTCCCTGGAGGGACGCCGAGCCCCCCGGCTCGATGGTCCCTCCCGCCTCCACCGCGGCCTGGACCCAGCGGATGCCCCAGGACCGGGTGTGGGAGGTGGAGCTCTGGGTGAGGTAGAGCTTGATGTCCCCGATCACGGCCGGGTCGGCCGTGGCGCCGTTGAACGTCGCGTGCCCCAGGGTGCCCGAGACGTCGAGGCCCGCGAAGGCGTCCTTGAAGAGTCCGGAGTCGAAGAACTGGTCCGTGGTGTACGTGCCGTTGACGATCTCCTTGACGTGCGCGTGGACCATGGTGTTGCCCAGGAAGGCGTCGATCTCCCGGGAGGCGTGTCCCTGGGGTCCCAGGAAGCCGGGGTCCAGGTTGGCGGCGACGGCCCCTCTGAGCCCTGCCGTGTCGACGTAGGAGATGAAGGCGCGGCCGAGGACGGACGGGGCCAGGGGGGCGGCGGAGGGAGCCGAGACGAGGTCGGAGAACGGGATCAGATGCAGCAGCGTCCGCTGCTGCGGGAGTGTGATCGGCTTCGGGTTGCGTGCCCCGATGTTGATCCGGCCGGGGAGACCGCTGTGGCGGAGCTCGATGCCGATCTCGTAGTCCAGCATGACTCCGAAGCGGGCCGCGCCCCGGTACTCCACCAGTTGCGGGTCGTTGGTGAGGGCGTTGACGGCGGATCCCGCGGCTACGGACCGGTTCACGTCCAGACCGCCGCTGAACGCCCTGAGCCATTTGAACGGGATTCTGATCCGCAGGCTGCCGCCCGCCCTCCTGCTCCCTCCGACGGACTGGCCGGCGGTGTTCATGCCCATCGTCAGGTTGACGACCTGTATGTCGTCGGCGATGCCCTCGAACTCCGGTCCCTCCTCCGCTGAGGGCACCGCCCGTACGGTGATCTGGGCCGCGTCGATGTCCCAGCGGATACCCGCCGTCCGCCTCGGCCGGTGGAGGACGAATGTGGCGCCGTCCTGCTGCACGTCGTCCGCCATCGCCTGCAGTACGGGCCGGGAGACGTACTTCCGCAGGAGTTCGAGATTGCGCAGGCGTGCGCTGCGGGCCTCGGTGCCCCCGCTCGCGTCCCGCAGCGGGACCTCACTGTCCACGGGCAGGAAGCCGTGGGGGCGCAGCGCGTCCATGATCCTGCTTCTGAGGGCGTCCACGGTGTCGTCGCCGACCTGGACGAGGCCCATGCCGAAGCCGTGTCCACGGGCGAACCACTCCGGAGCGACGTCCGAGCCCGCGGGCGTCTCCCCCCGTGGTCCTGAACGTCCCAGCGCTTCGGGGGCGTACGGGATCCGTGCCTGACCGTCGCTCCTCGTGACGCCGGACCGGGACTCTTCGGTCAGAGCTTCCAGGGCGACCGGGAAGCCGTGCGCGAAGGCGGCCGGCTCGGGCATGCGCACCAGGGCCCGGCCGTCGACCGTCCCTGTCCGCACGGGTGGCTGGTTCTTCGCAGCCACAACCGCTTCGTGCCGGAGGCCGACCTCGTACGCGGATGTGACCCCTACGAAGCGGGGGACGAGGACCCACAGTCCCGTACGCCCGGCACTCACACTGTCGTTGGTCGCCCAGGTCATGCCCAGGGTGGCACCGAACCCGAGGCCGAGGTCCTCGCTGATGAAGTCCAGCGGCATCAGGTTCACGCCACCGGACACGGGGTTGAGCGTCGTGCTGTGCGACAGTGTGTGGCCGCCGCCCGTACCGACGATGCCGGGGCTGACGTTCTCCAGGTGGGACAGGTCGGACGGGGCTCCCGCCATCCGCGCTCCGAGACGTTCCGAGTGCACGGACACCGTCGCGACGGACTTCCCGTTCCTGTCGGACAGGCTGAACATGTAGCGGTCCCGCACCGCATCGCCGAGATGCGTGTCCAGGTTCCACAGTTTCAGCACCAGTTCCGTGCGGGTGCTGCTCCCCACCCGGACGTCGACGCCCTGCCGGGTGAGCTCCGCGGTGATCCGGTCGAGGAGGGCGGGCAGGCCGGTGAGCCCGGAGGCGAAGTAGGTGTCGGGCAGCCGTCGGGCCTCGTCGCCGGTGACGACCGCCCGCACCGTTTCCGGGGCCCGCTCGAGGTAGTGCTCCGGGAGCCACATGGCCATGGGCCCGGGCCGCCGGGGCGACAGAATGGTCTCGGGGCCCCAGCGTGTTCCCTCGTCGGTGCGCAGCCGCAGGCGCCAGGTCGTCTCGTAGGCCAGCAGACGGCCTGCCGAGCGGTTGTCCTCGACCTTGCCGCTCTCGCCGTCCGCCATGGAGCTGGTCGACCGGGAGTTGACGTTCGCGGCGAGTGAGAAGCCCGGTCCGAGGTTGACGACGTCGACGACGCCGGGCACGGGGCCGAAGTTGAATCCTCCGGTGAAACCGAGGCGGGCGGCTCCCGTGATGCCCGACCGGCCGGCCACGTGGGCACCGGTGGCGATGGTCATGTTGACCGCCCCGGTCGCCCGGGTACGCTCCGGACCGGCCTCCGCTGGGGGCAGCAGGGCGAGTGGTCCCGGGCTTCCGGCTTCCGGTGTCTCCCCGGCGGCCTCGGACTCCGGCTCCTCGGAGATCGTCGCCAGGGCCGGTGCGGGAGGGGTCTCCGCGGTCCTGGGTCCGCCGCTCCGAGCGGTCTGTACGTCGACGGGGTCACGCAGGTCGAGGGTGATCAGTGCCTCGACCGCACCGAGCGAGACGACGAGCCCTCCGGCGCCGTCGGCGTCCGCGTGGGCGTAGCGGAGCAGTGCCAGCACCTTGTCCGGAAGGTTGCGCCACGTCTCCTCGGTGACGGTCCGTCCGAGCTCACTGGTCATCTCCCGGAGCCTGCCGACCAGCTCATCCAGATGGGGCAGGCCGTCGGGCGGGATGCCGACGGAGCGGATCAGGGGATCCGCGTCGACGGGCACATCTGCCGGAGTCCGGTGCCCCCGCGGTTGTTCCGGCTCCGAGGGCGACGGCTCCTGTGCCTGTACGACGTCCTGGTCCGGGTGGTGCTCCTCCGTCAGGGCGCGGGGCGCCCGGCTCCAGGACACACCGGCCGCTTCGATCCTCCGGATCTGTTCCGGATCCGCGTTGTCCCTGCGAAGGTCGTCCAGGACCCGGGCAAGGCCGCTCCGCATCGGGTCGGAGGTGTGCGCCATCGCGATGAACGGGACGCCCTGATGGTGTGTCCTCGTCGGTGTCCAATCGTCGGCGATCATGCCGTCGGCCTCGACGAACCGGGCCTGCAGCGCGTCGGCGACCGCTTCGCTGAGGTCCACCAAGTTCTTCCACGCGGTGTAGCTGGGCAGATATGCACGCACGTCGAGCACGATCTCGTCCGGCACACCGCCCGGAATACCGCGTCGCACCAGCAGACGGTTCACGCGGTCAGCGACGTACCGGAGAGCCTCGTCTTCAAGATCCATGAGCGGCAGCCGCGCCACCGGAAGTCCGCCCAGATCCCTGTACATCCGATCGAGCATTTCGGCACGCTCACCGAATTCGCGACCGATCAGGAGGGCGACCATGTACTCGGCCAGGAATTCATTGGGTTCTGCAGCGTAAGGACTCACTTCTGCGGCAGCACGTCGGGACGCTTCTTTGAATTCTGCCAGTTGGAGGTCGGCGGCCCTCGCTCTGTCCCAGTGACTTATGACCCAGTGCGCCCCTTCGTGCAGGCCTATGAGGAATGCAGATTCATGCATTTGATCGGCGATTCCGACCGGGTTGGTGCTCCTGTGCCCGACGGGGAGCCTCGAACTGGCGGTCGGCGTTATGAGCATTATATCCGGATTGGCGAAGAACGCTTCTGCCGAAAGTGACGGATGGATGTCCGTCGTACGCACATTCAGCGCCGGACGCCCTCGGTTGTCAACTGTCGGGTATACCTCCAGATAGCGGCTGTACAGGGGAACGTACGCCTTGATCGAAGGGGGAAGCGGGATGCCACCCGCGCGCATTCCGTCGATCGTGCGCAGAAGGAAGACAAGACCGTTCCCTGTGATGATGTCGCGACCGTCGACTCGACGTGCACGTCCCGGACCCCCGAAAGCCATCGACCCGTCGGACTGGATCTCTTCCAGCAGGTCGCGACCATTGTGCAGCCTGGGCCTGGAACCTCTGGCGATGTATAGGGTAACCCTTACTTCATCGTAGATGAATTCATACGGAACCATGACCGGCTGGACATCACGAAAATCTTCGATATCAGGGCGGCTCACATATGCCAGCAGCTCCGGGTAGCGGGCCTGATATGCGGGCATCAATGCATGCAGCATGTCGTCACCGACACCATGAACGGTCACGCCTGCGCGGCCCACGATCCGCTCGATGAGACGACGGTTAGTAAATTCACTTTGTAGTTCGAAGTGCGTAACGGAAACGTCGGCGAGCTCACCTGCCGCCGTCCTGGGGTGGTTCACCAGAAAATGCGCCGAGCCTCCTTGCTCGAAGACAGCGGGACGGCTCTGCGACGGACGTTGCATATACGGCGCGAGGCGGGGGGAAATGGATTTGTAGCGACGGAGAACTTCCGGCGGAGGGGCACCCGCAGGCGTCGAAGTGGACTGTCGGATGATGGAGGGTCCCGTGCCTCGTCCCAAAATCTCCGGCGTGCTGCGTACGGTGATCGGGGCGACTACGGGCAGGAGCGCTTCGGCCTGGTCCGCTCGTACCTTGAAAGCACCCAGTTCAATATAATTGAGCCATTGCGCGGAGGAGTCACTGACGCGGCTCCTGACGAATCGCACGGAGGCCAGATCGTCCAGGACCTGCGCAATCTTGCCGTCAATGTAGGAATCGGTCATCCCGCCTTCCATTCCACCGGCCATGGAATAGGGACGGCCCGACACCACCTGGCTGAAGATCAGTGAAGCGACAGCGCGGTGGTCACGTTCGCGGTCCCTGTCCGTCAGTACCGCGTAGGCCCTCTTCGCCGCGTCTTCCATGCCTCCCGGAACATCGCGGAACTGCCTCCGCACGGCCGACAGGATGTCCTCGGCCCGCTGGGGGTCGTGCTCGGCGTCCGTGTTCCAGGCGTCGTACGGCGACTCCGAACTCCGGTGGGACTCGTTCCTGTTCATCTCCGTTTCGGACGCGTCGAGAGTCTGCTTGGCGATGTACCCGAAGCTCCGAGGATCCGGCATGCCGTGTACAGGGCCGCTCAACGGCCCGGGGAGCACAGCCGGTTCGAGGGGAGGCGCCCAGGAAAGCGCATTGCCACCCGTCCGCGACGCGCTCTCGGGCCGCACGGACTTGTCGGCCGGATGATGGTCGTCGAAGGCGGCCCCGGGGGCCGGACGGCTGAGAAGCCGCAAGAGCCGGGTGAGGTCGTCGTCATGCGCGCCCGTCGCGGTGGACAGCCGCGACGGCGCGGGGCGGTAGCTGGGAGCGGTGACGGTGCTGTTGAGGTGAGGAGTGACTCCGAGCTGCCGCAGAGTGTCCAAGCGGTGGTGGGCGGGGTGAACGGCCCCGGCCTCGATCCGGTTGATCCAGAGCCGGTCGGGGGCGGACAACTGCTCACGGTCGCCACCGGCTCCAGCGAGGCGAGCAAGCACCGAGCCGGTTCTGCGGTCCTCGGCCGCCTCGTGGTCGACCGGGGTAACGAAGGAGGTGGACTGCTTCGGGACGGCAGGTTCCGGGGTGTGACCGACGAGCGAGGACAGAGCATCTGCCCGGCTTTCCGTGGAGGGGTGCGGGCCGCCGTCGTCGAGGAGCGCTGTTGCGACCCGCTGGTCACCCGGCGCCTCACCGAGGTCGGCCGTCCGGTCCGCGGCGCCGGACCCGGGGGATGGCTCAGGGCTGTCGGCGTGGAGGATCCCCGCGACCTCCCGTTCGAGGCTGCCGCCGTCCTGCGGCCGGCTCTCGCGGCCCTGCGGTGCGGAGGCCGGCGTTGTGGTCGGGGTACGGGGCTGCGGCGCGGGGCTCCCCTGGGCCGGGGAGGTGGCGATGGCGCTCGTGTCCGTTGTCGCCGGCCGGTTGCTCGCGGCCTGTCCTACGGAGGTCCCGGGACTCGACCCCGGGGCCGCGGGTTCGGTGCTGGTGGCCGGGGGCGGTGGGGGCTGGGGGTTGTTGAGGTGGTGGGTGAGGCGTCGGGTGAAGGGGGTGCCGGGGTCGGTGGTGTGGGGGTGGGTGGTGTTGAGGAGGGTGTCGGTGGGTGAGTAGAGGGTGCGGTGGGCGTGGAGGGTCTCGTCGCGGTAGTCGTTGCCGATCTGTTCGAGGGTGTCGCGGTCGACGACGTAGTTGCGGGTGAGGCTGTCGGGGTGGCCGGCCAGGGCGAGGTAGTCGTCGGCCGCCCGCTCCGCCGCCCGCCGCAGGTCCATCTCGTAGGCCA
>NZ_JBSFUO010000024.1:0-81538 GCF_053591835.1 Streptomyces sp. NPDC002911
TACGGCTACTGGCCGTCGATACGGACTTCTGGTTCGACAACCACTGGATCATCGACTCCACGCCGGTGGAGTGCGGCCGCTCGCGTCCGACGGTGAAGCGGTCGGACATGGCCGGCCGGGCCGGATACGGGTACTGCGCCTCGCACTCCCGGTTCTTCTGGGGCTGGACCGCGAACCGCACCTTGCCGCGGATCGGCCAAGCCTGCTGGTGATCGCGGACAAATGCTTCGCCTCCAAGGAGTTCGAGGCCGATCTGGCCTTCCGGGGCGCGGAGCTGCTGCGTCCTTCGTTCAAGCGTGAGAAGAAGCGCAAGGGCGAGAGCCTCCTGAAGTCGGTGCGGCAGCTGATCGAGTCGGTCAACGACACCCTCAAAGGCCAGCTTGACCTGGAACAGCACGGCGGCCGGACCTTCGAGGGCGTCGCCGTCCGCGTCGCCCAGCGCATCCTCGCGATGGCTGCCGCGATCTGGCACAACCACAAGACCGGCCAGCCCGTCATACGATCCTTGATCGCTTATGACCACTGAGCACATCGGAATGACTCGTCCAGGTGCAGGGTGCTGCAACCAGCACCCTTTCTCCACCCAGGGGAGTACAGCGGAGGCGGTCGGCTCATCCTCCGGGAGGCCCGGCATTCGGTACGCGGGCATGACGCCGGGTGGTTTCCGTCTCCGTAATCTTGAAGTCAAGCGGCGGGCGTGGAACTCGTCCCCCGAGGCCAGACGCCCGCCGCTCCGGAACAGGTCAGGAGAGGAACCATGGCGGACACGGCGACGCGGACCATGATCCGCACGCAAGGGCGCAGGGCGTACGCCTCGTTCGGCGTGCGTCCGTCCGGCACGCGCCACCCACTGGTGGCGACAGCCATGGTTCTTCCTCTGGCGGCCCTGCTGGTCGTCGTCTTCGGCGGCTGGGACGCAGTGGTCACACAAGCGTCGTCCGTGGGCGTGATGCTGGGGCGCTGAGCGGCGCCCCGGGTCCGGAAGAGCGGTTCGGACCGGGACATCCGGCCAACAGCCCCGTGGGGACGGGGGTGCGGCGGACGGCAGCGTTTGTCCGGCCAGCTGGGGAGCTGGCCGGACATCGCGCTGTCCGGACCCTTTTCGGAGCGGCCGCGTACGATCACCGCCGGGGCCGGCCGCGGAGCCGGCCGACCACCTCCGCGGGAGCCGAACCCATGACCACCACCCCTGTCGTGCGCGCACTCGGCGACCTCGCGCACGACAGCGCGCACGCCGGCACAGCGGCGTGCGCATGCGCCCCGCCACAGGTGCTCGCGGACCGGCCCGACGGCACGGTGGTCCGCAGCGGTCCGGTCGTCGCCAAGGCCCACGCCCCCGACTCGGAGACCTCGGCCCTGGCGGCCCGTCTGTCCCTGGCTGCCTCGGCCCCGCTGGCGGGCATCCTGCTCCCGCCGCTCGCCGTCCCGGACGGGCCGGGCGGCAGTGCCGTAGGCCGCACCGTGAGCCTCTGGCCGTACGGCGCACCCGTCGACCCCTGTGACCCCGACGCCGCGCCCTGGGAGGAGACCGCCGACCTCCTCGCCCGGCTGCACCGCACCCCGCCGCCCGATGCGCTCCCGCCGATGCGCGGACCGGTCAAGGCGGCCCGGGCCGTGGCGCGCCTGTGCGCGGCCCGCCCCGGCGACCCGGCTGTCACTCCCGTGCTGGCCGCCTGGCGCGGACTGCCCGGCTGGGCCCGTGCCGAGACCCCGACGCCCGAGCACCGGGACGGTTTCCTCTGCCACGGCGATCTGCACCTCGGTCAGCTCGTGCGGCACCCCGCGGAGCACGGTCCCTGGCTGCTGATCGACGTCGACGACGCGGGTCCGGGCGATCCCGCCTGGGATCTGGCGCGGCCCGCCGCCTGGTACGCGGCCGGGTTGATGCCGCCCGAGATCTGGCAGCGCTTCCTCGGTACCTACCGAGCCGCAGGCGGCCCGGCCGTGCGGGCCGAAGGGGACCCGTGGCCCGAGCTGGACGTCCCGGCGCGGGCGCTCACGGTACAGACGGCGGCTCTGGCCCTGGCCAAGTCCGTGGCGGAGGACCGCAGTCCGGATGAGGTGGAACAGTTGATGATCGACGCATGTGTCCGAATTGCCTCCCTCCCGCCCGAGTTGGTGACCGAACGAGCGTCGTAGGGTGAAGCGATCGCTGCCGGGCATGCTTGTCCGGTGACGTCGCCACGACCTGAGGAGCCCGCCCGATGTTCCAGTGCCCCAAGTGTCACGCGCAGATGCACACGTACAACCGCAACGGTGTCCAGATCGAGCAGTGCAGCGGCTGTCGCGGGATATTCCTCGACTACGGCGAGCTGGAGTCCCTGAGCCGCCTGGAGTCGCAGTGGGCGCAGCAGGCCCCGCCCGCGCCGCCCGCCCCGCAGGCCTACCCCGCCCCGCAGGCCCCGCACGCTCCGCAGGCCCCGCACGCTCCGCAGGCCTACCCCGCTGCGCAGCCCCCCGCCTGGGGAGCACCGCACCAGGGCGGTCACTACGGCGGCCACCACCGCCAGAAGAGCTTCGGCCGGATGCTGTTCAGCTCCTGACCCGGCCTCCCCTGCGGGGTGGTGTCGAAGGGCGGGTCCGGGCCGGCGCCCGGACCCGCATTGCATACGTCGCCCGACGCTCCTCATGATCTAGCCATGGCCATGGCTGATGCCTAGAGTGCGGATCCATGAACTTCCTCGACAGGTCCCGCACTGTCGCGCCCCCGGGGTGGAGCCGCTGGCTCGTACCGCCCGCCGCGCTCGCCGTGCACCTTTCCATCGGACAGGCCTACGCCTGGAGTGTGTTCAAGCCCCCGCTCGAATCCGCGCTCGACCTCTCGGGCACCGCAAGTGCTCTCCCGTTCCAGCTGGGCATCGTCATGCTCGGCCTCTCGGCCGCGTTCGGTGGCACTCTCGTCGAGCGCAACGGACCCCGCTGGGCGATGTTCGTCTCGCTCGTCTGCTTCTCCTCCGGCTTCCTCGTCGCCGCGCTCGGCGCCGCCACCGGCCAGTACTGGCTCGTCGTCCTCGGCTACGGTTTCATCGGCGGCATAGGCCTCGGTATCGGTTACATCTCGCCGGTCTCCACCCTCATCAAGTGGTTCCCCGACCGCCCCGGCATGGCGACCGGCATCGCCATCATGGGATTCGGCGGCGGCGCACTCATCGCCTCACCCTGGTCCACCGGGATGCTGGAGAGCTTCGGCGCGGACCGTTCCGGCATCGCCACGGCCTTCCTCGTCCACGGTGTCGTCTACGCCGCGTTCATGGCGCTCGGCGTCTTCCTCGTGCGGGTGCCGCCCGAGGGCTGGCTCCCCGACGGCTGGCAGCCGAAACAGGAGACCCGCAGGCTCGTCACGAACGCCCAGGTCTCCGCCCGCAACGCCCTGCGCACACCGCAGTTCTGGTGCCTGTGGGTCGTCCTCTGCATGAACGTCACCGCGGGCATCGGCATCCTCGAGAAGGCCGTGCCCATGATCCAGGACTTCTTCGCGGACAGCTCCACCCCGGTCTCGCTCTCCGCGGCGGCGGGTTTCGTCGCTCTGCTCTCGCTGGCGAACATGGGAGGCCGCCTCCTGTGGTCCTCCACCTCGGACCTGATCGGCCGTAAGAACATGTACCGGATCTACCTCGGCGTCGGCGCACTCATGTACGTGGTCATCGCCCAGCTGGGCAACGACTCCAAGCCGCTCTTCATCTGCTGCGCGCTCGTGATCCTGTCCTTCTACGGCGGAGGGTTCTCGACCGCTCCCGCCTATCTGCGGGACCTCTTCGGCACGTACCAGGTGGGAGCCATCCACGGCCGCCTCCTGACCGCGTGGTCCACGGCCGGCGTGCTCGGCCCGCTGATCGTCAACCGGGTCGCGGACGCGGGGGAGCGGGCCGGACACAGCGGCCCCAGCCTTTACTCGACCTCCCTGACGATCATGATCGGGCTGCTGATCGTCGGCTTCGTCGCCAACGAGTGCATCCGCCCGGTCCACGCACGCTTCCACGAGGCACAGGAAGGGAGCCCCCGTGTCCACCAGCAGTCGTAAGCCGCTCATGGTGTTCGTCTGGCTCGCGGTCGCCGTACCGTTCGCCTACGGACTGTACGAGCTCGTTCGCAAGGCCACCCAGCTCTTCACCGGCTGACCCGCACTGCCCACGACAAAACCCCCGGTCGTCGAGACGATCGGGGGTTTCGGCTGGTGCGCGATACTGGGATTGAACCAGTGACCTCTTCCGTGTCAGGGAAGCGCTCTCCCGCTGAGCTAATCGCGCAGGGCGACCCTGCGTGTACTGCGTGCGCGATACTGGGATTGAACCAGTGACCTCTTCCGTGTCAGGGAAGCGCTCTCCCGCTGAGCTAATCGCGCGGGGATCCTTGCGGACCGGTGGACGATACTGGGATTGAACCAGTGACCCCTTCCGTGTCAGGGAAGTGCTCTCCCGCTGAGCTAATCGTCCTTGGAGGTGGAGACGGGATTTGAACCCGTGTAGACGGCTTTGCAGGCCGTTGCCTCGCCTCTCGGCCACTCCACCAGGGATGGAAGTCGGCAAGACTCCCACCTTCTGCGAGCGGACGACCAGGTTCGAACTGGCGACCTCAACCTTGGCAAGGTTGCGCTCTACCAACTGAGCTACGTCCGCTTGTCTTTCCCGGCCCGCTTGCGCGTCCCGGCGACGTGTTGAACTCTAGCGGATTCCCGGGCCAGCACAAAAACGCGTTTGCGCAGCGTGCTGCGCCACCGCCGCCCGCCGCAGGTCACCCGCGTGCCGCCCGAGGGTCGTCCCGTCGTCCCTCGCGGGCGCGCGGCGACAGCTGCGGCACCTCGCCGGCTTGCCGGGACGCCCGAATACGCCCGGTATGCAGACGTCTTTTCCGCCTTGCGCGGTACCGCATCCGACGCCATGCGCTGATCTCTCAGGGGCGACGGGGCGGCCCTAGACTCGGTCACGTGCGCGACCTCACCCCCCTTGCCCGTTTCGGTGGCCTCGTGGCCTCCGGCCTACGGGACGTGACCAGCGATCCGGCGGCTCTCGAATCATCCGGCTTCTGGGCGGTATGTGACGACTTCGAAGGCCGCCTGGTCTGTGCCCGTTTCGCCACCGTACGGTCCGAAGAGGTCCCCCTCCCCGTGCCCGGTGCCTGGCGAGGGCCCGCCGCGGACGACTGGACGTCCTCACTCGACGAGCACGCCTACATGGCCGGCGTACGGCGGATCCGTGAACACATCGCGGCGGGTGAGGTCTACCAGGCCAATCTCTGCCGGGTCCTGTCCGCGCCGCTGCCCGGCCCGCAGGCCGAGGTGGCCGATGTGGACGCCCTCACCGCCCTGCTCGCCCGGGGAAATCCGGCTCCGTACGCGGGCACGATCCGGCTCCCGGAGCACGGCGTGGAGATCGCCACCGCGTCCCCCGAGCTCTTCCTGGCACGCGACGGCCGGACCGTCGAGTCGGGGCCGATCAAGGGCACCGGACGCACCGAGGGCGATCTGCTGGAGAAGGACCACGCCGAGAACGTGATGATCGTGGACCTGGTCCGCAACGACCTGGGACGCGTCTGCGCGCCCGGCAGCGTGAGCGTGCCCGACCTCTGCGCCGTGGAGAAGCACCCGGGACTGGTCCACCTCGTCTCCACCGTGCGCGGGCGGCTCGCCGACGGTGCCGGGTGGCCCGAACTGCTCACCGCCGCGTTCCCGCCCGGCTCCGTCACCGGCGCGCCCAAGTCCAGCGCGCTGGGAATCATCGACGCCCTGGAGACCGGCCCCCGCGGCCCGTACTGCGGAGCGGTCGGCTGGGTGGACGCCGACCGGGGTACCGCGGAACTGGCCGTCGGCATACGGACCTTCTGGATCGACCGCACCGGGCCCGTCCCCCTCCTTCGTTTCGGTACCGGAGCCGGCATCACCTGGGGATCCGATCCGGCGCGCGAATGGGCGGAGACCGAGCTCAAGGCCTCGCGGCTGCTCGCTGTAGCGTCGGGCGCCTACGAGGAAACAGGAAGGACCGCGTCATGAGGATTTGGGTCAACGGCGGACTGCGCGACGCCGATGACGCCCGGCTGTCCGTGCTCGACCACGGGCTGACCGTGGGGGACGGCATCTTCGAGACGGTCCGGGTGACCCGGGGCCGCCCCTTTGCCCTGACCCGGCACCTTGGCCGGCTGACACGCTCGGCGAGGGGCCTGGGCCTGGCCGACCCCGGTCACGACGAGGTCCGCCGCGCGGTGGCCGCCGTCATCGAGGCGAATCCCATGGAGCTCGGCCGGCTCCGGATCACCTGCACCGGCGGTCTCGCACCGCTCGGCTCCGACCGCGGCGACGCCGCACCCAGCCTGATCGTCGCCCTGGGCGAGGCGGCGCGCCGCCCCGACAGCACGGCCGTGGTCACCGTTCCGTGGACGCGCAACGAACGCAGCGCCGTGACCGGGCTCAAGACGACCTCGTACGCCGAGAACGTCGTCGCTCTCGCGCGCGCCCATGAGCGGGGCGCCTCGGAGGCGCTCTTCCCCAACACGGTCGGAGAGCTCTGCGAGGGCACCGGATCCAACGTCTTCGTGGTCCTCGACGGGCAGATCCACACGCCTCCGGTCACCTCGGGATGTCTCGCGGGGATCACCCGTGCCCTGGCCGTGGAGTGGACGGGCGCACAGGAGACCGACCTCCCGCTGGACGTGCTCGAGCGGGCCGACGAGATCTTCCTGACCTCGACGCTCCGCGACATCCAGGCCGTCCACCGGGTCGACGGGCGGGAACTGTCCGGCACCCCCGGTCCCGTGACGGCGAAGGCCATGCGGGTCTTCGACGAGCGCGCGGCCGGTGATCTCGATCCGTGAGCCGGCCCCTCCGCGGCCCGCATCCGGTGAGCCGGAATCCCTGAAGAGGATGACGCCCGGCCGTCCAGCGGATAGAACTCCCTGATGACCACGACCATTCGGCCGGCCGGGCCGGTCCAGCAAGGCGCCGACGGCGCGCGGGTACGCACCTATGACGTGTGCGACAACGGGCGGCCCGTTGGCGCCGTCGGCATCTCCACCGATCCGGCCTTCGGCCCCTCGGCGGGCATACTCACGACGCTCGGCATCGAGGAGGCGCACCGCAGGCGCGGCCGCGGGACCGTCGCCGCACTCGCCGCCGAGGAAGTGCTGCGCGGCTGGGGCTGTAATCAGGTCAGCCTGGTGGCCCCGGCTGAGAACGCTGCCGCCCAGGCCCTGGCGGCCGTGCTCGGCTACACCGAGCGCAGCCGGAACATGCTGAAGTCTCTCCGGCGGACCGCCCCCGCGCTGCCGGCCGGGGTCACCGGGCGGCCCATGACGGAGCTGGAATACGCCGAGTGGGCGGCCACCAGCGTCGGGACGTACGCGCGGGAATGGATGGAGCGCGGTGTGCCGGAGGAACAGGCCCGGCGCAAGTCCGAGAGGGACCACTCCATGAATCTGCCGGACGGCCTGGCCACTCCCGGCATGTACTTCCATGTCCTCGTCCACGACGGAGCCGTCGTCGGCAATGTCTGGGTGGCCCGACGTGAGATGCCGGACGGCGACGACCTCGGTTACGTGTTCGACGTCGAGGTCCGCGAGGAGCACCGGGGGCAGGGCTACGGCAGGGCGCTCATGCACCTCGCGGAGGACATCACGCTCGACGCCGGCCTCGGTCTGCTCGGCCTGCACGTCTTCGCCTCCAACACGCCCGCGCTACGGCTGTACGAATCACTCGGGTACGAGGTGACGCAGTACAACCTGGCCAAGGCGCTGTAGCCGCCCGGAGCTCCCGGTGGCCGGCGACGCCCGGCGGTCAGCCCTGGCCGTCGAGGAGACGGTCGGCGATCTCCTCGATGCGCGCGAGCAGCCCTTCCTGGCTCTTCCCGCCGTCCAGCCGCTCGTCGCCGATCACATACGTCGGAGTCCCGGTGACGCCGATCGCCTTGCCCTCCGCCTGGTCCGCGTCCACGATCAGCAGATGCCGGCCGTCGATCAGGGCGGTGTCGAACTCCTCGGCGTCCAGACCCAGTTCGCCCGCCACCTCGAGCAGCAGGGACTCGCCCGCACGGGCGAGGTCGGTGGTGCGGGCCAGTACGGCCTCGACGTACGGCCATCCCTTGCCCTGGACGACGGCTTCCTCGACGGCCTGTGCCGCCGCGTACGCGTGCTTGTGCCTCTCCAGCGGGAAGTGACGCAGCCGGACCTCCAGCCGGTTGCCGTAGCGGGCGCGCAAGGCGTGGACGTCGGAGAGGGCCCGATGGCAGTCGGGGCACTCGAGCTCGCACCAGAGGTCGAGGACGACCGGCGCGGCGGAGGGGGATTCGCTCATGCGGTCAGTCTTTCAGGCCGGACCGGCGCTTCCCAATCGGGACCTGGGGAGGGCCGCGGCCCTGAAATGACCCTGATGTGCTCCCGCACCGTGGCCTCTCCGGCAGTGGCCGGTGCAGGATGGAAGGGACGTATCCCGATCGCTGGAGGCCCTCATGCTTGCCGAGACCATCTGTTCCGCGGTGTCGGCGGCCGGTTTGGGCATCGCCGCGATCACCGCGTACCGCAAGCGGTTCCTCACGGCGACCCGGATCGCCGCCTACTCGCTGGTGCCCGTCGGGCTGGTGATGACCGGCGTCGTGGAGTGGCTGTCGGGCATCGCCTTCAAGCCGAGTGTCTGGATCGGCTTCGGGCTGCTGGCCGTGGCCTGGCTGCTCTTCATCACCACGCGCTCAGTGGAGCGCCGCAGCGGCTCCACCCGCAAGGAGCGCAAGGCCGCCCGGGCCGCGGAGCGGGGTGCCGCCGTCGCGCCGGCCGCGTCTTCGCCTTCGCTGACCTCCGGGGGCGGGACTGCCGAGCCGCAGGCGCGGGAGCGGCCGAAGAAGAAGGCGCAGCAGGCGGCCGCGCCCGGTGAGGACTTCAGTGACATCGAGGCCATCCTGAAGAAGCACGGGATCTGACCGGTCACCTGGGACTGTTCCTCGCAGCGCGCGGCGCTGCGAAGCGCCCGGTGTGAATCGATTCACTACCTTCGTAGGCATCGAAGTGCCCTTGCTCGCCTCGCGCCTCGGTATATTCGGGTTGCATCGCACCGATCTTGACGGTTTCCCGTGGGTGCGGTTAGCGTCCCGAACGGATTGAAACAATTCAATCCATCGGGCGCGGTTCGGGCGACGGCGCGACGGACCACGCCGTACGTCCGTCCATGGACCGAGGGACCCGGCGCCGACGCGCGGCGGCGGTACGTATCAGTGGGGCAGGACAAGTGGGGCGTGTGGCAGGGATCAAGGACGTGGCCCGGCAGGCCGGAGTCTCGGTGGGCACGGTCTCCAATGTGATCAACCGTCCCGAGGCGGTGCTGCCCGACACCCGGGCCCGTGTGCTCGCGGCGATCGAGGAACTCGGATACGTACGCAGCGAGTCGGCCAGACAGCTCCGGGCGGGCCGCAGCCGCATCATGGCCCTGCTCGTGCTGGACATGGGCAACCCGTTCTTCGTCGACATCGCCCGCGGCGCCGAGCGCGCGGCCCGGGAAGCCGGTCTCGGCGTGATGGTCTGCAACAGCGACCAGAGCCAGGAGGAGGAGGCCGAATACCTCGGGCTCTTCGCCGAGCAGCGGGTCTGCGGCGTGCTGGTCACCCCGGCCGACGCCACTGGGGGCAACCTCGAGGCCTTCGCCCGCCACCGGATTCCCTATGTGCTGGTCGACCGGGTGGCGGCGTCCATCGACAGCTGTGCCGTGTCCGTGGACGACGTACGCGGCGGCATGCTCGCCGTCGGGCACCTGGTCTCGGCGGGACACCGCTCCGTCGCCTATGTGAGCGGCCCCGGCGATCTCTACCAGATCAGGGACCGCCGCGAGGGCGCCCTCGCGGCTCTCACCGAGGCAGGGCTCGGCCCCGAAGCGCTCGTCGAGATCCCCTCCGACCGCCTGGACGTGGCGGCGGGCCGCGACGCCGGGGCCAGACTGCTCGGCCTCGTGCCCAGGCCGACAGCGGTGTTCTGCGCCAACGACCTGCTGGCGCTGGGCGTCCTTCAGTCGCTCTACGCCGCCGGCGTGCGGGTGCCGCAGGACGTCGCCATCGTCGGTTACGACGACATCGAATTCGCCGCGGCCGCCGCCGTACCCCTCACCTCGGTCCGGCAGCCCGCTGTGGTGATGGGCAGGATGGCGGCGGAGCTCCTCCTGGAGGAGGCGGACGACGAGGGCGGCGGCCACCGGCACCGCAGTGTGGTGCTCCAGCCCGAACTCGTCGTACGCGCTTCCAGCGCCGCCCCGCGCTGACCTCGGGGCGGGGGCGCCGACGCGATCCCGCCCCGGACGCCCCGGCGGGACGCACGCCAGGGCGAACGCGCGAAGCATCTTCGGACGCCTGAGTGGATTCCGTTCATCCTGGAGTGGGTGAACCGGCCCTTCGGCGGGTCCCGTTGATCGCCAACGGGGTCCACTCTGCGTCATGATCACTACGAGATGGTGGACACCTCCCGGGGCGACGCCCCCGCATCCCCTGCCGAAGAGCCGCGTGGCTGTCTCTTCGCGCTTTCCCAGCCCCCGCTGATGATTTTCCTGTCGGTGGTCGGCGGCCTGCTGCTGATGGCAGCCCTGCATGATCTCTTTCTCCTGTGAACGGCCGGCGGGCCCGGGTGCCCATCGCTCCGCAGGGCCGCACCCTTCCGAAGGGCGGTGGTACGGCGGGCGTGCGGACGGTCAGCGTGCCGCTTCCCGGCGTCGGGCGCGGTAGGCGGCGACATGGAGCCGGTTGCCGCAGGTGCGGCTCGAGCAGTAGCGGCGGGAGCGGTTGCGCGACAGGTCGACGAAGGCGTCCCGGCAGTCGGGGGCCTCGCAGCGCCGCAGCCGTTCCTGCTCGCCCGCCACCACGATGAAGGCCAGCGCCATGCCGCAGTCGGCCGCGAGGTGGTCCGCGATGGAGGCGTCCGGTGCGAAGTAGTGGATGTGCCAGTCGTAACCGTCGTGATCGGTGAGCTGCGGCGTGGTGCCGGCCGCGGCCACCAGGCTGTTGACGAGGTCCGCGGCGGTGCGGGCGTCGGGCGCCGCGAATATCTCGGCGAACCGGTCGCGGACGTCCCGCACGGCGCGCAGGTCCTTGTCGCCGAGGGTTCCGACGCCGCTGATGTCGTGGCGCTCCGCGAAGGTGTAGAGCGCGGAGAGCTCCGCGAGCCCGTCGCCCGCGTCGCTGTCCGGTGCGGTGTTCACCAGATCGACCACCGCTTCGAGGGCGATCCGGGTGTCGTGTGGGATCAGCACGCTTCGCTCCCTGGCCTCCGGCGGACGGGCGTCCACCGATGGCGGCTGACTCTACTGGCTCGGCGAAGGCGCCCACGGTCCGGTGCGGACCCGGAGGGGCGGGAAGGCTCCTTTTTCCCGGCCGGGGTTGCGCCGCCGGAGCCTGAAGGGCCCGCAGGCGGCGCAGGCAGCTCCAGAGGCGGTTCGGAGAGCAGTGGCGAGGTGCCTGGTGCGAATGATGCCGGGGCGCCACGTCGGCCTCCGCGCCGAGCCGACGTGACGCCCCGGCCCCCGCGCGCAGCGGCGCCGCCGCCGCGGTGGGTTCCGCGGCGACGGCGCCGGTGTCTGCCCTACGAGGTTGTCCGAGCGACGCCGTCTCCCCGAGTCGGACGGCGTCCCGCAGCTCTCGGCCTGGCTCAGCTCTCGGCCAGGATGTGTGAGAGCTCCGTATCGAGGTCGAAGTGACGATGCTCGGTGCCGGGCGGGACCGCGGCGTCGGTCCTCTTCAGGAACGACTCCAGAGCCCTGGCCGGGGCTTCCAGCAGGGCTTCGCCCTCCGGGGAGCTCAGTGCGATGCAGACGACGCCTTGGCCGTGACTTCGAGATGGCCAGACGCGGACGTCTCCGGTACCGGTGGGCCGGTGCAGCCCCTCGGCGAGGAGGTCACGGGCGAAAACCCATTCGACCGTCTCCTCCGCTCCGGTGTGGAAGGTGGCGTGCACGGCATAGGGATCGGCCGTGGCATACCGCAGGCCCGCGGGTACAGGCAGTGAGGACTCGCTCGACACAACGAGGCGCAGGTGCAGCTCGCAGCTGACCGTGGTGTTCATAAGCGCCAGGGCCTTTCGCTCAGTGTGCGCTCGGGGATTCGCACGTCGGCGAAATCGACATGCCACCTACGGTGGCGTTGTAAACCCCTCTGACCTATTTGTGATGCTTCAGCCCGCTCGTCCACTGATGTGTAACTTTGGGTCATGCGTCCATTTCGGTGACGATCGCCGTTCCGGTAGGTTGGGCTCCATGAATGCGGAGAGTGACGAGCGGAGAGAGGTCGCCGCGACGGTGGCCGCCGATTCCGCCGCGGGGGACGAGCAGACGACGGAGCGCGAGCTGGGCTCGCGGGCGCCCGGGTTCATCCGGAAGTCGAGGCTGCTTCATCTGGGCTGGCAGGTCGGGATCTTCGTCGTCGGCCTCGCCGTGGTCGGAGCGGGCGTCGCGATGCTGGCGCTGCCGGGCCCGGGATGGCTGGTGATCTTCGGTGGTATGGCGATCTGGGCGACCGAATTCGTCTGGGCGCAGATCGTCCTGCGCTGGACCCGGCGCAAGGTCACCGAAGCCGCCCAGCGCGCCCTCGACCCCAAGGTCCGGCGGCGCAACATCATCCTCACCGTGGTCGGGCTCGTGATCATCGCGGTGCTGGTCGGGATCTACGTCTGGGAGTTCGGCATAACGATGCCCTGGAAGATCGAGCAGTGACCCGGTAGTGGTCCGAAGGCGCCGCTGACATGGGGTAATGTTTGCGGTGCGCCGGGGCGATTAGCTCAGTGGGAGAGCGCTTCGTTCACACCGAAGAGGTCACTGGTTCGAACCCAGTATCGCCCACCGCGGAAACACCGATGGCCCGGAAGCTTCTCAGAAGCTTCCGGGCCATCGGTGTTTCCGCGGTGGGCGCACGGCACCGCTGCCCGCGCCGTTCGTTCGGCCCGTCGTCAGGCTGTCTGCCGGAATTTCGTCCTAACCGTTGACGCGCTCGGTGTCACTCCTTACTTTGACCCAGCAAGCGCTTTCTAAAACGATTCAATGCGAACGGTGGGGACGAGCTATGTCTCGTAACAACGGCATGGACAGGCGGCAGCTGCTGAAGCTGGCCGGCCTCTCGGCGGCCGGTCTCGGGCTGACCGCGGCCGGCTGCGGCTCGGGCAGCGGCGGCTCGGGTGGCCCTGTCACCCTCCGGCACTCGTGGTGGGGTGCGGACGACCGGGCCAAGAAGGTCCAGCAGTGCGTCGCCCTCTTCGAGAAGAAGCACCCGAAGATCAAGGTGAAGACGGACTTCCAGCAGTACCCGGACTTCTGGAAGAAGTTCAACACACAGGCGGCCGGCGGCAACCCCCCGGACGTCATCCAGAACGCCGTGACCTTCCTCCGGAAGTACGAGGCGAAGAACGTTCTCCTCGACCTCAACCCCCAGGCGGAGAAGGGCAACCTCGACCTCAGCGGCTTCCGCTCCGGGCTGGAGAAGTTCGCGGAGATCGACGGCAAGCTGCTCGGTGTGCCGGTCGGCAGTAACTCGATGGCCCTGGTCATCGACGAGCAGGTGTACGAGAAGGCGGCCATCACGCCCGAGATCGGCTGGACGTGGGACGACTGGTACGCGGGCATGCAGAAGATCAAGAGCACCCAGGGGATCGCCGGTGACTCCGGTCCGCACGGCGTGATGTACCTCTACGACCTGATACTCCGCCAGAACGGCAAGGCGTTCTTCACCGAAGACGGCATGGGTTTCGGCGAGGCCGAACTGCTGCCCTACTGGACCGAGGCCCTCGCGCGGGTGAAGTCCGGCGTCTACGCCGACCCCAAGAAGGTCGAGCAGATCAAGCCCGCTCTCGCCCTCGCGAAGGGTCTGTCGGCCGGCGAGTTCAACTGGGACAACTTCTCCGTCCGCTACAGCGCGGAAGGCAAGGGGAGGTACGGCCTGGCCCCCATCCCCAGCACGGACGGCAAGAAGACCAGCCAGTACCTGGGCTCGCTGATGCTCAGCGGCACGGCACGCACCAAGCACCCCGCCGAGGTCGCGACCTTCATCACCTTCATGACCCAGGACCCCGAGGTCGCCCGGATCATGGGCTACGACCGCGGCGTCCCCGCCACCACCTCGCAGTTCGAGGCCTATCAGCCCACCGACGCGCCGAACAAGGCGATCGCCGACTTCGAGACGAAGATCGCGGACGCGGGTCTCCTGGAGAAGATCACCCCGCACCCGGCCGGCGCGGATGTGGTCGAGGCCGCCTTCCTGCGCATCGGCGCCGACCTGTCCCTGGGCAAGGCCTCGCCGGAGGACGCCGTGAAGCAGTTCTTCTCCGAGGCGAAGACCGCCCTCGCCTCGAACTGAGAGGACAGTGGTGACTCACATCCACAGCTCCCCGGGCGTGCTCGCCGCCGGGGACGACCGCTCCGTCGCCAAGCGGAGCGGTCCAGGAGGAAGCGCGCCGCCCGACGCCTCGAAGCGACGGGACCGGCGGGAGAACCTGGCCGGCTATCTGTTCATGTCGCCCTGGATCGCGGGCTTCCTGTTCCTGATCGCCGGACCCATGGTGGTCTCGCTGTACCTCTCGTTCACCGAGTACAACCTGTTCGAAGCGCCCCGCTGGATCGGGCTGCAGAACTTCACCGACATGTTCGCCGACCCCCGTTGGCGCCAGTCGGTCGAGGTCACCTCCTGGTACGTGCTGATCGGCACCCCGATCAAGCTGGCCGCCGCACTCGCCGTCGCCATGCTGCTCGCCCAGAAGCGGTGGGGCCAGTCCTTCTACCGAGCGGCCTTCTACGCCCCGTCGCTGATCGGTGCGAGCGTCTCGGCGGCCATCGTCTGGCGCGCGCTGTTCTCGGACGACGCGCTCGTCGACCGTACGCAGAAGGTGTTCGGCGTCGACGCCGGCGGCTGGATCGGCGACCCCGCGATGATCGTCTACGCGCTGATCGCCCTCACCGTCTGGCAGTTCGGCGCGCCGATGGTCATCTTCCTGGCCGGCCTCAAGCAGGTCCCGGGCGAGCTCTACGAGGCGGCCGAGATGGACGGAGCCGGCCCCTGGCGCAGGTTCTTCCACATCACCCTGCCGATGATCTCGCCGGTGCTGTTCTTCAACGTCCTGCTGGAGACCATCCACTCGTTCCAGATCTTCGGTTCGGCCTACATCGTCAGCAACGGCAGCTGCGGACCGGCCGACGCCACGCTCGTCTACACCTGTTATCTGTACGAACAAGGCTTCGTGAACAGCCGCATGGGCTTCGCCTCGGCCATGGGTTGGCTGCTGCTGCTCGCGGTCGGCCTGGTCACCGCCGTGCTGTTCTGGTCCCAGAAGCGCTGGGTGCACTACGAGGAGGGCGGCCGATGAGTCTCCTGACAGCAGCCGTACGGCGCCGGGGACCCGGCGCACTCGCCTGGCACCTCGGTGCGCTCGTCATCCTCGGCGTGGTCCTCTACCCGGTGGTGTGGACGATCGGGGCCTCTTTCAAGCCCAGCGCCGAGATCATCGGCGCGCTCGACCTGTTCCCCGCCGATCCGATCGGTGACAACTACGCCAGGCTCACCGAGGGCATCGCCGACATACCGATCTCGACGTTCTTCCTGAACTCGACGTACATAGCCGTCGGTTCCGTGATCGGCGTGGTGCTGTCCTGCTCGCTGACCGCCTACGCGTTCGCGAAGGTGCGCTTCGCAGGCCGCAACATCATGTTCGCCATCATGATCGGCACCCTGCTGCTGCCGTATCACGTGCTGATCATTCCGCAGTACGTGATGTTCCAGAAGCTGGAGCTGATCAACACCTTCACGCCGCTGCTGATCGGCAAATACCTGGCCACCGACGCCTTCTTCGTCTTCCTGATGGTGCAGTTCATGCGAGGCCTGCCCAAGGAACTCGACGAGGCGGCGCGCCTGGACGGCTGCGGGCACCTGAGGACCTACTGGTCCATCGTCATGCCGCTCTGCCGGCCGGCGCTCGTCACCAGCGCGATCTTCACGTTCATCAATGCCTGGAACGACTTCATGGGCCCCCTGCTGTATCTCAACGAGCCGGGCAAGTACACCGTCTCCCTGGGGCTGAAGATGTTCATCGACCAGGACGCGGTGGCGGACTACGGCGGCATGATCGCCATGTCCCTGGTAGCCCTGCTCCCGGTGCTGGCCTTCTTCGTGGCCTTCCAGCGCTATCTGATCGACGGCATGGCCACCTCGGGCCTGAAGGGCTGACGCACCGTGGCGACGAAGACCCGCACCCCGGCCAGGCGTTCGCGCGTCATGGACCGCTTCGCCCTGTTCTCGGAATGTCTGCTCGTAGGCGTGTGGATCGCCGTCGCCGCCCTGCCTCTGTTCACGTTCCCCGCGGCCTTCGCCGCGGGGACCCGGCACCTGCGCCGCTACCTCGACGGTGAGCACGGCGGGCTGCGCGAATTCGCCTCCGACGCCCGGTCCGCTGCTCGCGGCGGGTGGATCGTCGGCGCGACGGTGTGGGCCGCCGCAGCCCTGCTCCTGCTCGACCTGGCTGCTGTACGCGCCGGGATACCCGGCGGCCCGTTCGTCGGCGCGGTCGGCATCCTCGCCATGATCGGTCTCCTGGTCGCCGTCCTGCGCGCCGCCTCGTGCTGGGAGCCCGGCGCCCTCTGGCGCCCCCTCCTGGCCGAGGCCGGCCGGAACACGGTCCGCGACCCGGCCGGCTCCCTGCTGCTCGTCTGCGGGATGACTGTCGTCGTGCTGTCCGGCGCCCTGGTGCTGCCGCTGGCCGTCCCCGTCGTCGGGGCCGTGGCGGCCGCGGCCACCGCGGTGCGGGCTCGCAAGCTCTCCCGCTGACCCGTTCTTCCTGTTCGTTCCCTGTCCCGAATGTGCGAGGAGAGAGGCATGCCCATGTCCAGGACGCTTCGCAGAACGGTCCTGAAGGCCGCGGCAGCGGCCGGCGCGGCCGCTCAGTTCAGCCGGTCCCCGGCACTGCTCCCGCGTCTGCGGCCCGGTACGCGGGCCACACCGACGAACCCGTCACTTTCAATGCCACCAAGAGCGAACAGGCGGCCCGCTACGGCTCCGACTTCGACAGCCTCCTCTTCCAGGGCCACTCACGGCTCGACGCCTGCGCCGCGGTCCGGACGGGCGACGAGAAACTCGCCGCCCGCGCCTGGGAGAAGTTCTACGACATTGACGGTTACAAGGAATCGGCCCCCTGGAAGACCGAGGAGGTGACCGGCCCCGTCACGACCGTCCCGGGCACCGAGGCCGACTGGGTCCACACCGACGACACCGCTCTAAGGACTCGCCGCCATCGAGAGCCTCGCCCTCATCGGGGCAGGATGCCCTAACGCATCCGGCCGAAGCTCTCCCGCACCCGGCGGGCGTCGCGCAGCCGCTGCTCGTACGTAGCACCGACGGCGAGCAGCAGCAGCCCGGCGAGCGCCGGGGGCGCCCAGCGGGGGAGTGCGTCGAAGACCTGGACCACATGCGGGGCCAGCTCGTGCAGGCCGTCCAGCGCAAGGACCGAACCACCCAGAACCAGGGGCGCCCGCAGCCGTAGGCGGGCGCCTGCCAGGGTGACCACCAGTGCGGCGACCCCCAGCAGCAGAGGCCGCAGCCAGTGCGGATCACCCCACGCCACCACGAGGCTCGGCACCATCGTCATGGACAGGGCAGGACCGTACGCCACCCACGAGGACGCGGCCGGCTCCCTGCGGCGACGCAGATACCCCACGACGAACGCGGCCACGGAGACCGGCAGCGTGTACGCCTCGGGGTCCGTCACCCCCGAAGCCGCCAGCCGCACCCACGCCGCCGCCACGAACAGTGCCGCCGCCGGGTACCCCGCCATCCGCCGGCGCTCCGGCCGCAGCGCCGTGGCCGCGGCCAGTACCCCGCACAAGCCCAGCACCAGGGCCAGGAACGGTGCGTCCGTCACCGCGAGACCCGCGGCGACCACCGCCGCGAACGCCCCCGTGAGCTCCACCGAAACCGCCACCACCGGCTCCCGCACCCGCGACCCGAGCAGCACGGTCACCGCCGTCACCACCAGCACCAGCGGGGCCGTGCGCGGGGCGCTCCACCCCAGCGACACCCCCGTGGCAGCGGCGACCGCGACCGCGCACAGCACCGAGGCGCAGGCGAGCACCGAGCGCATCGGGGGCACCTTCGAACCGGCCGAGGCGCCGGCGAACAGCACCACCAGCACCCCGAAGACCGCGTAGGTCGCGGGCTCGGCGGCCAGCCCGAGCACCCCCGCACCCCATGCCCCGACCAGCGCGCACACCAGCACCGTCACCCCGAGCGCGTCGGCACCGCGGCGTACGGCCACCGTCAGCAGCGCCGCCACCATCAGCAGCTCCGCGCACACCGCCACCGCGTAAGGCGCATCGGCCACCGCGAGCAGCGCCAACACCGCACCCCAGCCCAGGACCGAGGCTCCGGCCGCCGCCACGCGCCCACCCTTCTCCGCGAATGTTCGCGGCCACCAGACATGGAGCGCCGCCGAGAGACCCGCTGCGAGGGCGAGCACCACAGGGGAAGCCACCGCCTCCGACCACGGAAGCGAGGGGCCCAGCGCGCCACGGAAATCCTCCGGGGCACCGGACCACACCTCCGCGCTCACGGACACCGGCCCCAGCAGTGCAGCGGCCACCACGGGCGCCGCCCACAGCACCGCGCCCGCCACGACCGCCGCCGACGCGCACAGGACCCCCGAGGCCACCGGTCGCGGTACCCGGAGCCGCAGCACCACCGACAGGGCCGCACCGCACAGCAGATACACCACGACCGCCAGGTCCCACGGCAGCCCCGCCCCCGGTACACCACCGACCGCGGCCACCGCCGCGAGGCCCGCCACGACACCTCCGAGGACGGCCGTCTCCTTCGGTGCGCGCCACGCCCCGGCGGCCGCCACCGCCGCCCCTGCCAGCAGCAACGTGCTCGGGCCCACGGCCCCGAGCACGCCGTCGGCGGACACGGACAGGCTCAGCCCCAGTGCCAGCGAGATCAGTCCCGTCAGCAACGCACCGGCGCACGCCGTGATCCGCACCGCGAGCCCCCGGCCCCACAGGGCCACCGCGACATCCGCCGTCGCCGTCACCAGGAACGCCCAGCCGAAGCCGGTCGCGGACGCCCCGGCGGCCCAGGCGGTGAGCGCCAGCGGCAGTTGCCCCGCCACCACGGCAGCGGGCAGCGGCACCCTCAGCCGGCCGAGCAGCAGCCCGTACGCGGTCCACACCGCCGCCAGCACCGCCGACGCGACCGCCGAGAACAGGACCCCGTCGGCCCCCGGCGCCGCGACGGCGTGCAGCGCGACCGCGTCCAGCACCGTGAGTACCAGGGCCAGAGCAGCCACGGCCTCCGCCGTCGAGGGCAGCGCGCGGCCGAGCAGCGGCGCGGGCGCCACCAGCGCGCCCGCGGTCACCGCCGCCAGCACCGCCGAACGGCCCGCGATGCCCATCTCGCCCCAGCTGAACAGGGTGAACGCGATCGCCGCGACCGTCAACAGCAGACCACCGAGGACTAGCAGCACATTCTGCGTGCCGTGCGTGGGGGCGGCGGGCGGGGCGTACGGCCGGGGGAAAGGCGGGGCCACAGGAGCCGGAGGAGGCGCCGGCGCCTGTGGCGTACGCAGCACGCTCAGCAGCCAGGCACGGCGGTTCAGCAGCTGCAGCCGACGGGCGTCCAGCCGGACCAGTTCATGATCGAGGAGGGCCAATTCCTCGGCGGGCGGCGGCACATGTCTCATGTACGTGAGTGTGGCGGCCGCCACACCCGCGTACATGCGCTCGGGTACTCAGATCCTCGACGTTCCTCGGCCGGGTAGGGGTTTGAACCCAGGGCGCCAGGCCCTGTATGGTTCAACCCGTTCCCGGGCGATTAGCTCAGTGGGAGAGCGCTTCGTTCACACCGAAGAGGTCACTGGTTCGAACCCAGTATCGCCCACCTGGGAGAAGCCGGTCCGTCAGTGTCATCGACGGACCGGCTTTCGCGTACCCGGCCCGGATCAGGCGGCCGCAGGAAGCCCCGGACGCAGTGGCCATGCCGGATCCACCGCCTCCGCCGCACCGTTCTTCTCGAACCACGCCTGCAGCCCGCGTGCCTGAGCCCCATGCCACACCGCTTGCAGCGAGTGCACCTCCGCCGGTGACAGCCGCTCCAGCCGGGCGGAGAACCGCCGGCCCACCGCCCGCACCAGTTCGAGCGCGGCCGACGCGTCGGCCGCCGCGTCGTGCGCGCCGTCCAGCGTCACCCCGTACAGCTCGCACAGGCCCGTCAGTGTGCGACGGCCCTTGCGGTAGCGGTCCAGGTGATAGTCCAGCACCCGGGGGTCCAGTACGCACAGCGGCTTGTTCCCCGGACAGTCGGCCAGCGACGACGCCCGGTGGCGCCTCGGTTCCCGATCCAGCAGCACGGGGCACGAGGAGCAGGCGCCCCCGGTATCCCTTTCGCGTCGAGGCCCCCCGGCTCGGTACGATTCCTCTCGCGCGCGCAAGAGGAAAGCGACGCACCCCCTCAGTCAGGAGAGACCGGTGTCAGACGTCCGTGTGATCATCCAACGCGATTCCGAGCGGGAAGAGCACGTGGTGACGACGGGAACGACGGCCGCCGAGCTCTTCCCCGGGCAGCGCACCGTCGTCGCCGCCAGGGTAGAGGGTGAGCTGCGGGACCTCGCGTACGAGCTCAAGGACGGCGAGGTCGTCGAGCCCGTCGAGATCTCCTCCGAGGACGGCCTGAACATCCTGCGGCACTCCACCGCGCACGTCATGGCGCAGGCGGTGCAGGAGCTGCACCCTGAGGCCAAGCTGGGTATCGGCCCGCCGGTCAAGGACGGCTTCTACTACGACTTCGACGTCGAGACGCCGTTCACACCCGAGGATCTCAAGGCCATCGAGAAGAAGATGCAGGAGATCCAGAAGCGGGGCCAGAAGTTCTCCCGCCGCGTCGTCACCGAGGAGGCGGCCCGCGAGGAGCTCGCCGACGAGCCGTACAAGCTGGAGCTCATCGGCATCAAGGGCTCCGCGTCGTCCGACGACGGCGCGGACGTCGAGGTGGGCGGCGGCGAGCTGACCATCTACGACAACCTGGACGCCAAGACCGGCGACCTGTGCTGGCGGGACCTCTGCCGGGGCCCGCACCTGCCGACCACCCGGTTCATCCCCGCGTTCAAGCTGATGCGGAACGCGGCGGCGTACTGGCGGGGCAGCGAGAAGAACCCCATGCTCCAGCGCATCTACGGGACCGCCTGGCCGACCAAGGACGAGCTCAAGGCTCACCTCACGTTCCTGGAGGAGGCCGCCAAGCGCGACCACCGCAAGCTCGGCAACGAGCTGGACCTGTTCTCCTTCCCCGATGAGATCGGCCCCGGCCTCGCGGTCTTCCACCCCAAGGGCGGCGTCATCCGCCGCGCCATGGAGGACTACTCGCGGCGCCGCCACGAGGAGGAGGGCTACGAGTTCGTCTACAGCCCACACGCCACCAAGGGCAAGCTCTTCGAGAAGTCCGGCCACCTGGACTGGTACGCGGACGGCATGTACCCGCCCATGCAGCTCGACGACGGGGTGGACTACTACCTCAAGCCGATGAACTGCCCGATGCACAACCTGATCTTCGACGCGCGCGGCCGCTCGTACCGTGAACTGCCCTTGAGGCTCTTTGAGTTCGGGACCGTGTACAGGTACGAGAAGTCGGGCGTCGTGCACGGTCTGACCCGCTCGCGCGGCTTCACCCAGGACGACGCGCACATCTACTGCACCCGGGAGCAGATGGCCGAGGAGCTGGACCGGACGCTCACCTTCGTCCTGAACCTGCTCCGCGACTACGGTCTGACCGACTTCTATCTGGAGCTCTCCACCAAGGACCCGGAGAAGTTCGTCGGCTCGGACGAGGCCTGGGAAGAGTCCACCGAGACGCTGCGCCAGGTCGCTGAGAAGCAGGGCCTCCCCTTGGTCCCGGACCCGGGCGGCGCCGCGTTCTACGGCCCGAAGATCTCGGTGCAGTGCAAAGATGCCATCGGCCGTACCTGGCAGATGTCGACCGTGCAGCTCGACTTCAACCTCCCGGAGCGTTTCGACCTGGAGTACACCGGCCCGGACGGCACCAAGCAGCGCCCTGTGATGATCCACCGCGCGCTCTTCGGTTCCATCGAGCGCTTCTTCGCGGTGCTGCTGGAGCACTACGCGGGCGCGTTCCCGGTGTGGCTGGCCCCGGTCCAGGCGGTCGGCATCCCGATCGGCGACACGCACATCCCGTATCTCCAGGAGTTCGCCGCGGAGGCGCGCAAGAAGGGTCTGCGGGTCGAGGTGGACGCTTCTTCGGACCGGATGCAGAAGAAGATCAGGAACCACCAGAAGGCCAAGGTCCCGTTCATGATCATCGTCGGCGACGACGACATGAACGCGGGCACGGTGTCCTTCCGCTACCGCGACGGTACGCAGGAGAACGGCATCGCCCGTGACGAGGCCATCGCCAAGCTCGTTGACGTGGTGGAGCGGCGCGTACAGGTGTGATCCCTGCCGCAGGATGCCGGTGAGGCCCCCGGAGAGCTACGCGCTCCCCGGGGGCCTCTTCTCGTCCTCCCGGGTGAACACCTGCAACAGCCACGACGAGAACGACCCCGTCACCGCCCCAAGCAACGCCAGCCCGCAGGCCATCAGCCCCGTCGCTACGACCCGGCCGCCGAACGTGACCGGTACGGCGTCCCCGTACCCCACCGTCGTGAGCGTCGCGCACGCCCACCACACCGCGTCCCCGAACGTACGGATCGTGGAGCCCGGCGCGCCCCTCTCCTGGTGGTACACCGCGAGCGCCGCGGAGAAGCCGAGGAGCACGGTCGTCAGGCCCGCGTACGTCATCACCCGGGCGTACAGGCTCAGCCGGGGCCGCTCCCGTCGTCTCTGGACAGCCGTGTAGATCCGGACCACGCGCAGTGGGCGAAGCAGGGGCAGCAGGAGAACGACCGTGTCCAGCCAGTGGGTGCGTACGAAGTGCCGTCCCTCCCCGCTGAGCCGGAGCCGTACGCCGTAGTCCACGGCGAACAGAAGCCAGGTCCCGGCGACCAGCGCGAGGGCGATGTCGCGCCAGGGCTGGGCGCCGATGGGGGCGAGGACGCGGACCGCGTAGCCGGTGAGGAAGACCAATGCCGCGGCGAAGAGCGGCACTTCGGTGCGCTGCTCCCATGCCGTCAGCCGGTCGGAGGAGGCGGGGGCCGTGGGACGGTCGCTCATGGCGTCAGCATCGCGGTGCGCAGGTGGGCTCGGCCCCGGCGACACGCGCGGCGGGAGGGACGCAATATGCTGACGGGCATGACGAGTGAGCCGGAGCAGCAGATCGGAGTGGGGACGCCCGACGCGTTCCAGCGCCTGTGGACGCCCCACCGGATGGCCTACATCCAGGGCGAGAGCAAGCCGAGCGGCCCGGGAGCCGGGGACGGCTGTCCGTTCTGCGAGATTCCGTCGAAGTCGGATGAGGACGGGCTGATCGTCGCGCGGGGCGAGAAGGTCTACGCGGTGCTGAATCTGTACCCGTACAACGGCGGGCACCTGATGGTGGTGCCGTACCGGCACGTGGCCGACTACACGGAGCTCGACGGGCCTGAGACGGCGGAGCTGGCCGACTTCACCAAGCGGGCCATGGTCGCCCTGAGGGCCGCCTCCGGCGCGCACGGCTTCAACATCGGGATGAACCAGGGCGCGGAGGCCGGCGCCGGCATCGCGGCCCACCTCCACCAGCATGTGGTGCCGCGCTGGGGCGGCGACACCAACTTCATGCCGGTCGTCGGACACACGAAGGTACTCCCGCAGCTGCTCGGGGACACCCGGACGATGCTGGCCGGTGTGTGGCCGGCCGAGCTGCCGTCCGTCTGAGCGGGTGCCGCCCCGGGCGGGGTCACGCGTCGTAGACGTCGGCCTTCCTCGGGGCGGGGTCCTGGACCATGCCGCTGAGGATCATGGAGCGGTTGTCGAAGCGCTCGGTGTCGGCGCCGTGCTCCTTCAGGACCCGCATCGTCGCGGAGTGGACGACGCGCAGGACCGGGGTGGCCGTCCGCATGGCGTCGTCGGCCATGAAGCGGTGGCCCCAGGGCTTGGCCGCCCAGGCGTGGCGCAGACCGAAGGGCTCGGGCAGGACGATCTTGCCGCCCAGATAGTCGAGGAGCGGCGGGTACCAGGTGAAGGGGGCGCGCAGGGCGAGCCTGACGACCTCGGTCGCCTTGACGAGGGGGAGTGAGATCTTGCGGGTCTCCCAGAACCTGACCGCTTTCTTGACCGTCTTGGTCGGCGCCTCCGGCTTGGAGAGGAAGAGGGAGTGGATGGGGCCCAGCGCGTGTCCGGTGACCTCGATCCGCAGGGTCTCGTGGAGCACGGTGACGGTGATCAGCATCGTGATCACCAGCTGACCGTCCCAGAGGGTGAACTGGACGCCGAGGTAGTGCCGGTTGCCGCTGCCGAACTGCTGGTGGTTGCAGATGCGCTGTATCTCGTGGGGCTTGATCTGGAAGGTGGCGACGTCCTCGCCCTCCGGGCGGGAGACGGAGTCCGCGTTCTCTCCGATCGGCGAGACGATCCAGTGCTTGACGGACGGCGTGGGGAAACCACCGGTGTTCAGCGGGCCGCGCTCCAGCATCTTCAGCTGGTCGTGGATGGCGCGTACGACGTCCCAGCTGCGGAACTGGTGGATCTCCCGGGTGGGGTCCACCGGGGTGAGTTCTTCGGCGAGCTGCCAGCTGCCCCAGCGGGTGCCCATGCCGAGGATGCCCTTGGGGCCCGCGTAGAACACGGCGTTGGACTGCTGCTCGGCGGAGAGCTTCTCCAGGCCCTGGCGCAGGGCCTCGCGGGCGGTCTCGTTGGGATTCTTGGGTACGGCCTCGGGGATCTTCGCGCTGACGCCGGTGCCGGAGAGGAGTCCTTCCCAGCGGGCGCGCAGGTCCGTGGTGGAGGATTCGGCGATCCGTTTCGCGAGCAGCCAGCCGATCAGCGGGGCGACGGCGGCGGCGCGCAGGTAGAGGGCCAGGAAGCCGGTGAGCGGCATCGTGATCAGGAAGAATGCGGCGGCGCCGCCGAGCACGACGAGCAGGACGCCGCCCAGCGCCCGGAAGAACTTGTCCTTGGAGTTGGTCAGGGTGTCGCGCAGCCGGAAGGCGAGGACCCAGAGGACCAGGCCGGGCAGGAAGACGAAGCCGAAGACCGTGGTGACCAGGGTCAGCTTCGTGTCGCGGGCCTTACGCAGCCGGGTCGCGGAAAGGCAGTGCTCCACGACGGTCTGCGGGTCGGTGCCGAAGGACTGGATGAGCGCGTTGCGGCCGCCGCCGAGCATGCGTTCCTGGACGGCCCGGGAGAACGCCTCGCCCAGATTCGGCTTGAAATAGTCGGACTTGAACAGCTTCGACTCGCCCGGTTTCACCTCGGACTTGTGCCACTCGCTGTTGGCCTTGAGGATCTCCGACACGTCGCTGTCGCGGTACGCGGCGGAGGCGAGGGCGTTGGTCGCCACCGCCTGTCCTCCCGAACCCTGGAGCGGGATCTGCGCTCCGGGAGAGAAATCGAATCCGTCGTTGGCCACTGTCGCCCCCACTCGCCCGCACGGTCTGCTCCTGCGGCTGTTCCCAACTACGGTACTTCGCACACCTTCTGAGCTGGGACCACAGAGTATCGTCCGGGCCCCGCGCCCGCCCGGACGATGAGGCAGGGGCGGGCGTGAGGGGCTGTATCCAGTCGACTAGCTCACTTTTATGCTGTTTTCCGTGCTTCACGGATGCGGTCGGCGAGTTGCGGAGGCATCGGCTCGTGCCGGGCGTACGTCCGGTCGAACCGCCCGGTGCCATGCGTCAGGGAACGGAGGTCGACGGTGTAACCGCCGATCTCGATCTCCGGCACCTCGGCACGTACAAGCGTGCGCTCGCCGGTCTCCTGTTCGGTGCCGACAACCCGGCCGCGCCGCCCGGCGAGGTCGCTCATGACGGCCCCCACGTAGTCGTCGGGAACCAGGACGCCGACCGTCGCGACGGGTTCGAGGAGCTGGATACGGGTGTCGGCCGCGGCCTCGCGCAGCGCCAGCGCGCCCGCGGTCTGGAACGCGGCGTCGGAGGAGTCCACCGAGTGCGACTTCCCGTCGAGCAGGGTGACGCGTACGTCGACGAGCGGGTGTCCGGCCGCTACACCACGGGCCGCCTGGGTGCGTACGCCCTTCTCCACGGAGGCGATGAACTGCCGCGGTACGGAGCCGCCGACCACCTTGTCGACGAACTCGATGCCCGTACCGGGGGCCAGTGGTTCCACCTCGATCTCGCAGACGGCGTACTGGCCGTGGCCGCCGGACTGCTTGACGTGCCGGCCCCGGCCGACGGTCCGGGAGGCGAAGGTCTCACGCAGGGGTACGCGATGGGGTTCGGTGTCGACCTGCACGCCGTACCTGCTGCGCAGGCGTTCCAGCGCGACGTCCGTGTGCGCCTCGCCCATGCACCACAGGACGACCTGGTGGGTGTCCTGGTTCTGCTCCAGTCGCATGGTGGGGTCCTCGGCGACCAGGCGGGACAGGCCCTGCGAGAGCCTCTCCTCGTCGGCCTTGCTGTGGGCGCGGACCGCCAGCGGGAGCAGCGGGTCGGGCATGGCCCACGGCTCCATCAGCAGCGGGTCGCCGTTGCCGGAGAGGGTGTCCCCGGTCTCCGCCCCGCCCGCTTTGGAGACGCAGGCCAGATCGCCGGCGATGCAGCTGACCAGGGGGCGCTGCTGTTTCCCGAAGGGAGCGAAGAGGGCGCCGACGCGCACGTCGGCCTCGTGGCAGGGGTGTGTCCCGCCTCCGGGTTCGTCGAGGCCGCGGCCGCACACGTGCACGGTGTCGTCGGCGCGCAGGGTGCCGGAGAAGACACGGACGAGGGAAACCCGTCCGACGTAGGGGTCCGACGTGGTCTTCACGACCTCGGCGACCAGGGGCGCCGCCGGATCGCAGACGGGGGCGGGGCGCGGGGCGCCGTCCGGGGTGGTGACGGCGGGCAGGGCCCGTTCCTCGGGGGAGGGGAAGCCACGGGTGATCAGGTCGAGGAGTTCCACGGTGCCGATGCCCTGGCGGGCGACGCCGGTGGCTGGTGCGGCGGTGAGGACGGGGTGGAAGAAGCCGCGTGAGACGGCGCGCTCCAGGTCGTCGACGAGGGTCGTGGTGTGCATCTCGCCGCCGCCGAGGTAGTGGTCCATCAGGGATTCGTCCTCGCTCTCGGCGATGATCCCCTCGATGAGCCGGTCGCGGGCCTCCTGGAGCGGAGCCCGCTGGTCGCCGGCGGGCGGCGCCTCCTGCCGTTCCCCCGACGAGTAGTCGAAGATCCGCCCGGTGAGGAGGCCGGTGAGTCCGGTGAGCGGGGCGTGTCCGTCCGGGCCCTCGGGGCCCTGCACCGGCAGGTAGAGGGGCAGCACGGCGTCGGGGTCGTCGTGCCCGAAGATCCGGCCGCAGATCCGGGTCATCTCGTCGAACGACGTACGCGCGGTGTCCAGGTGGGTGACGACGATGGCCCGTGGCATCCCGACGGCCGCGCACTCCTCCCAGACCGCGCGGGTGGTGCCTGCCACCGCGTCGGCCTCCTGGGCGGCCGAGACGACGAAGAGGGCCGCGTCCGCCGCGCGCAGACCGGCCCTGAGCTCCCCGACGAAGTCCGCGTAGCCGGGGGTGTCCAGCAGATTGATCTTGTAGCCGTCCCATTCGACGGGGACCAGCGAGAGTTGTACGGAGCGTTGTCGGCGCTGTTCGATCTCGTCGTGGTCGGAGACGGTGGCGCCGTCCTCGACCCGGCCGGCCCGGTTGAGCGCCCCGGCCGTCAGCGCGAGTGCCTCGACCAGAGTGGTCTTGCCCGAACCGCTGTGGCCGACCAGCACCACGTTCCGCAGGGAAGAGGGCCGGTCGGCCGTCGCTGCCCTGCCGGCGGCCCCGGTGTGCGTATGCGTCCTGTCGCCCATGATGCGTGCCTCCCGGTCGGTGGTGCGGTGCCGCGAGAGCTGGGGAGTGGGAGCGGGCGGGGCCGACGCGGCGGCTTCGGCGACGCCCGCGGTCATTCGAGCTTTTCACCCGTGCCGGACGCCGTCCATACGTCGCGCACCGCGAAGCGTGACTTCCGGGACGTCCGGTGGGACGGGGTGCCCCGCCATGACCCGGCGAGGCTCGTGACTACGATGGGCCAGCCGGTGGCCGAATGGGCCGCGCGGTGCCCACCGAACCTCGGGAAGGCCATGCTGAACAAGTACGCGCGTGCATTTTTTACGCGTGTCCTCACACCGTTCGCCGCTCTGCTGCTCCGCCTCGGGGTCAGTCCCGACGCGGTCACGCTCGTCGGCACGGCCGGAGTGATGGCAGGTGCGCTGGTCTTCTTCCCGATGGGGGAATTCTTCTGGGGCACGATCGTGATCACGATCTTCGTCTTCTCGGACCTGGTCGACGGCAACATGGCCCGCCAGGCCGGGATCTCCAGCCGGTGGGGCGCGTTCCTGGACTCGACGCTCGACCGGGTGGCCGACGGGGCGGTCTTCGCAGGGTTCGCGCTCTGGTACGCGGGCAACGGCGACGACAACGTGCTGTGCGCGGTCGCGATCTTCTGTCTGGCCAGCGGCCAGGTCGTCTCGTACACGAAGGCGCGGGGCGAGTCGATCGGCCTGCCGGTCGCGGTGAACGGACTGGTGGAGCGCGCCGAGCGGCTCGTGATCTCGCTGGTCGCTGCGGGCCTCGCCGGTCTGCACGGCTTCGGGGTGCCAGGCATTCAGATCCTGCTGCCGATCGCGCTGTGGATCGTCGCCGTGGGCAGCGTGGTGACGCTGGTCCAGCGGGTGGTGACCGTGCGCAGGGAGTCGGCCGAGGCCGATGCCGCCACGGCCGCCCGGGACGGGGCGGCGGGACAGGGGAGCGAGGCCGCGCAGTGAGCGGCACTGGATCCGGTCTGCGGGGCCGGCTGGCCGATGGGCTCTACGGCCTCGGCTGGGGCGCGGCCAAGAAGCTTCCCGAGCCGGCCGCGGCCGCGCTCTTCCGCACTCTGGCCGACCAGGTGTGGAAGCGGCGCGGGAAGTCCGTGCTTCGGCTGGAGTCGAACCTCGCCCGGGTGGTGCCCGACGCGGACGCCGCCCGGCTCGCCGAGCTGTCGAAGGCCGGCATGCGCTCGTACATGCGCTACTGGATGGAGTCCTTCCGGCTGCCGGCCTGGAGTCAGCAGCGGATCAAGGCGTCGATCGAGGTCCGCGACGTCCACCGGCTCACCGAGGGCCTCGACGCGGGCCGGGGGGTCGTTCTCGCGCTGCCGCACCTGGGGAACTGGGACCTGGCGGGGGCGTGGGTCACCACGGACCTGAAGGTGCCGTTCACGACGGTCGCCGAGCGGCTCAAGCCGGAAACCCTCTACGACCGGTTCGTGGCCTACCGCCAGGGCCTGGGCATGGAGGTCCTGCCGCACAACGGAGGGGCCGCGTTCGGGGCCCTGGCCCGGCGGCTGCGTTCCGGCGGGCTGGTCTGTCTCGTAGCCGACCGCGACCTGTCGGCCTCCGGTGTCGAGGTCAGCTTCTTCGGCGACACCGCCCGCATGCCCGCCGGGCCGGCGCTGCTGGCCCAGCAGACCGGCGCGCTGCTGCTGCCCGTCACCCTCTGGTACGACGGTACGCCGGTCATGCGGGTACAGGTCCATCCCCCCGTCGCCGTTCCGGAGACAGGTACCCGGGCCGAGAAGACGTCCTCCATGACACAGGCGCTGGCCGATGCCTTCGCCACAGGGATCGCCGCACATCCGGAGGACTGGCACATGCTGCAGCGGCTCTGGCTGTCCGATCTGGAACCCCAGGGGGAAGCTCCGTGAAGATCGGCATCGTCTGCCCGTACTCCTGGGACGTGCCGGGCGGGGTGCAGTTCCACATCCGTGACCTCGCCGAGCACCTGATCCGCCTCGGCCACGGAGTCTCGGTGCTCGCGCCCGCCGACGACGAGACACCACTCCCGCCGTACGTCGTGTCCGCGGGCCGGGCCGTGCCCGTCCGGTACAACGGCTCGGTCGCCCGGCTGAGCTTCGGGTTCCTGTCCGCCGCGCGGGTCCGGCGCTGGCTGAACGACGGCACCTTCGACGTCATCCACATCCACGAGCCCACCGCGCCCTCGCTGGGCCTGCTGACCTGCTGGGCGGCGCAGGGCCCGATCGTGGCCACGTTCCACACGTCCAATCCGCGTTCCCGGGCCATGATCGCGGCGTACCCGATGCTCCAGCCGGCGCTGGAGAAGATCAGCGCGCGGATCGCGGTGAGCGAGTACGCGCGGCGGACGCTGGTCGAGCACCTCGGCGGGGACGCCGTGGTCATTCCCAACGGTGTCGACGTGGACTTCTTCGCCGGGGCCGAGCCGAAGGCCGAGTGGCAGGGTGACACGCTCGGTTTCGTGGGGCGCATCGACGAGCCGCGCAAGGGGCTGCCCGTCCTGATGAAGGCGCTCCCCGCGATCCTCGCCGCCCGCCCGGAGACCCGTCTGCTCGTCGCGGGACGCGGTGACGAGGAGGAAGCGGTCGCGTCGCTGCCGAAGGAGCTGCGCCCGCGTGTCGAGTTCCTCGGCATGGTGAGCGACGAGGACAAGGCACGACTGCTGCGCAGCGTCGATGTCTACGTCGCGCCGAACACCGGCGGCGAGAGTTTCGGCATCATCCTGGTCGAGGCTTTGTCGGCGGGAGCGCCCGTCCTCGCCAGCGACCTGGACGCCTTCGCGCAGGTCCTCGACCAGGGGGCCGCGGGCGACCTGTTCGCCAACGAGGACGCGGACGCGCTGGCCGCCGCCGCGATCCGGCTCCTGGGCGACCCGGAGCGGCGTACGGGGCTGGGGGAGCGGGGCAGCGCGCATGTGCGCCGCTTCGACTGGACGACGGTCGGCGCGGACATCCTGGGGGTGTACGAGACGGTCACGGACGGGGCGGCGGCCGTGGACACCGACGAACGCACGGGGCTCCGCGCGCGCTTCGGTCTCGCCAGGGACTGAGCGAGGGACACCGCCCAGGGGCGTACCGGCGGGCCCGGGTGCGTCCCACCGGCGGTAGCCTTGCCGCCCGTGATCGAAATCCTCATCTGGACCGTCGCCGCTCTTGTCGCGATCGGCCTGTATCTCAGCTGGACCGCCGGGCGGCTCGACCGGCTGCACGCCCGTATCGACGCGGCCCGGGCGGCGCTGGACGCCCAGTTGCTGCGCCGTGCCTCGGTCACCCAGGAACTCGCCACCTCCGGTGTCCTGGACCCGGCCGCGTCGATCGTGCTGTACGAGGCGGCGCATGCGGCGCGGCAGGCCGAGGAGGAGCAGCGCGAGGTCGCCGAGAGCGAGCTGAGCACCGCGCTGCGGGCCGTGTTCGGCGAGGCGGCGCAGGTCGAGGCGGTGAAGGGGTTCCCGGGCGGCGAGGACGCTGCCGAGGAACTGGCCGCAGCCGTACGCCGCGTACCGATGGCGCGCCGCTTCCACAACGACTCGGTGCGAGCCGCCCGCGCGCTGCGCAGGCACCGGACGGTGCGCCTCTTCCGGCTCGCGGGCCACGCCCCGTTCCCGCTCGCGTTCGAGATGGACGACGAGCCGCCGGTCGCCCTGGCGGACCGGCCCGGCAGCTGAGGGCTGGAGCCGACAGGCTCACGGAACGATCCACAGGCTACTCATTGGCCCTTGCTGTGGACTGCTCCCGGAGCGTTTGCTCAGGGCTGCAGGATCCAGCGCTTTCTCCACCCCAGTGAGGTCGATCCGTGTCCACGCTTCCCAGCACCCCGCAGTCCGCCGAGACCCCGGTCACCGGCACCGCCCGAGTCAAGCGCGGCATGGCCGAGCAGCTCAAGGGCGGCGTGATCATGGACGTCGTCGATGCCGAGCAGGCGAAGATCGCCGAGGATGCCGGCGCCGTGGCCGTCATGGCCCTGGAGCGGGTGCCGGCCGACATCCGCAAGGACGGCGGCGTGGCCCGGATGTCGGACCCCAACATGATCGAGGAGATCATCGAGGCCGTCTCCATCCCCGTCATGGCGAAGTCCCGCATCGGCCACTTCGTCGAGGCCCAGGTACTCCAGTCCCTCGGCGTCGACTACATCGACGAGTCCGAGGTGCTCACCCCGGCCGACGAGGTCAACCACAGCGACAAGTTCGCCTTCACCACCCCGTTCGTCTGTGGCGCCACCAACCTGGGCGAGGCCCTGCGCCGTATCACCGAGGGCGCCGCGATGATCCGCTCGAAGGGCGAGGCGGGCACGGGCAACGTCGTCGAGGCCGTCCGCCACCTGCGCCAGATCAAGAACGAGATCGCCCGGCTGCGCGGCTACGACAACAACGAGCTGTACGCCGCCGCCAAGGAGCTACGCGCCTCGTACGAGCTGGTCAAGGAGGTCTCCGAGCTCGGCCGGCTGCCCGTCGTGCTGTTCTCGGCCGGTGGCGTCGCCACTCCCGCGGACGCGGCCCTGATGCGTCAGCTCGGCGCCGAGGGCGTCTTCGTGGGCTCCGGCATCTTCAAGTCCGGTGACCCGGCCAAGCGCGCCGCCGCCATAGTGAAGGCCACTACCTTCTACGACGACCCGAAGGTCATCGCGGACGCCTCCCGCAACCTCGGCGAGGCGATGGTCGGCATCAACTGCGACACGCTGCCCGAGGGCGAGCGCTACGCCAACCGCGGCTGGTAAGCACCGATGACCGACACCCCTGTCATCGGAGTCCTGGCTCTCCAGGGCGACGTACGGGAACACCTGATCGCCCTGGCCTCGGCGGACGCCGTGGCCAGGCCGGTCCGGCGGCCCGAGGAGCTCGCCGAGGTCGACGGGCTCGTCCTGCCCGGTGGTGAGTCCACCACGATGTCGAAGCTGGCCGTCCTCTTCGGCATGCTGGATCCGCTGCGTGAGAGGGTGGCCGCCGGGATGCCGGTCTACGGCACCTGTGCCGGGATGATCCTGCTCGCCGACAAGATCCTCGACCCTTCCCCGAGCTCTCAACTCCGTTCGAGCAGGGGACACCCCATTTCCGGCCAGGAGACGGTCGGCGGCATCGACATGATCGTGCGGCGTAACGCTTTCGGGCGGCAGAACGAGTCCTTCGAGGCGGCCGTCGCCGTCGACGGAGTGCCGGGCGGACCCGTCGACGGCGTCTTCATCCGGGCCCCCTGGGTGGAGTCGGTCGGTGCCCGTGCGGAGGTCGTCGCGTCGCACGGCGGGCATATCGTGGCCGTACGCCAGGGAAACGCACTGGCCACGTCGTTCCACCCCGAGCTGACCGGGGACCACCGGGTGCACACGCTCTTCACCGACATGGTGCGCGCCGTGGCCTGATTCGATCCCCGGTAGGATCTCTCGGGTTCGGATCGATTTTGGTGACGCGAAGGAGAAGGCAGATGTCCGGCCACTCTAAATGGGCTACGACGAAGCACAAGAAGGCCGTGATCGACGCCAAGCGCGGCAAGCTCTTCGCGAAGATGATCAAGAACATCGAGGTCGCGGCCCGCACGGGCGGTGCCGACGTGTCCGGCAACCCGACCCTCTTCGACGCCATCCAGAAGGCCAAGAAGAGCTCGGTCCCGAACAAGAACATCGACTCGGCGGTCAAGCGCGGTGCCGGTCTCGAAGCCGGTGGCGCCGACTACGAGACGATCATGTACGAGGGCTACGGCCCGAACGGCGTCGCGGTGCTCATCGAGTGCCTCACCGACAATCGCAACCGTGCCGCGTCCGACGTCCGTGTCGCCATGACCCGCAACGGCGGTTCGATGGCTGACCCGGGCTCGGTCTCGTACCTGTTCAACCGCAAGGGTGTCGTCATCGTCCCCAAGGGCGAGCTGTCCGAGGACGACGTCCTCGGTGCGGTGCTCGACGCGGGTGCCGAGGAGGTCAACGACCTCGGTGACACCTTCGAGGTGCTCAGCGAGGCCACCGACATGGTCGCGGTCCGCACCGCGCTGCAGGAGGCCGGCGTCGACTACGACTCCGCCGAGGCCAACTTCGTCCCGACCATGCAGGTCGAGCTGGACGAGGAGGGCGCGCGCAAGATCTTCAAGCTGATCGACGCGCTGGAGGACAGCGACGACGTGCAGAACGTCTTCGCCAACTTCGACGTATCCGACGAGGTCATGGAGAAGGTCGACGCCTGAGACGGCGGCACGTAGTCCACCGACGGGCCGACGGGACACACCCCGTCGGCCCGTCGGATTGTCAGCGGCACCCGATAGCCTGCGGGAACAGATGACCGAGCGGGGGAGGGGCCCATTCATGCGGGTGCTGGGCGTGGACCCGGGGCTGACCCGGTGCGGTGTCGGAGTCGTCGAGGGAGTCGCCGGCCGGCCGCTCACGATGATCGGCGTCGGCGTCGTGCGGACACCGCCCGACGCGGAGCTGGGCCGCCGGCTCGTCGCCATCGAGCAGGGCATCGAGCACTGGCTCGACGAGCACCGGCCCGAATTCGTCGCCGTTGAGCGGGTGTTCAGCCAGCACAACGTGCGTACGGTGATGGGCACCGCCCAGGCCAGTGCGGTCGCCATGCTCTGCGCGTCCCGCCGCGGCATCCCGGTCGCCCTGCACACCCCCAGTGAGGTCAAGGCCGCCGTCACCGGTTCCGGACGGGCCGACAAGGCGCAGGTCGGGGCCATGGTGACCCGGCTGCTACGGCTCGACGCGCCGCCGAGGCCCGCCGACGCCGCCGATGCCCTCGCCCTCGCCATCTGCCACATCTGGCGTGCGCCCGCGCAGAACCGACTGCAGCAGGCCGTCGCCGCCCACCGCACGCTGAAAGGCCGTACCGCATGATCGCCTTCGTCTCCGGCCCGGTGGCCGCCCTCGCTCCAGCCACGGCCGTGATCGAGGTCGGCGGCATCGGCATGGCCGTCCAGTGCGCACCCGGCACCCTCGCGGGCCTGCGGATCGGCCAGGAGGCCAAGCTGGCCACCTCCCTCGTCGTACGGGAGGACTCGCTCACCCTCTACGGCTTCGCCGACGACGACGAGCGCCAGGTCTTCGAGCTCCTCCAGACTGCCAGCGGCGTCGGCCCCCGGCTCGCCCAGGCCATGCTCGCCACCCACAGCCCGGACGCCCTGCGCCTCGCCGTGGCCACGGGTGACGAGAAGGCACTCACCGCCGTGTCCGGCATCGGTAAGAAGGGCGCCCAGAAGCTCCTCCTCGAGCTCAAGGACCGGCTCGGCGAGCCCGTCGGCGCGCACATCGGGCAGCAGGGCATCGGCGCCGCCGTCAGCAGCTCCTGGCGCGATCAGCTGCAGGCCGCTCTGATCGGCCTCGGCTACGCGACCCGCGAGGCGGACGAGGCGGTGACCGCCGTGACACCGCAGGCCGAGGCCGCGATCGCCGAGGGCGGCCAGGCTCCCGTACCGCAGCTGCTGCGTGCCGCCCTGCAGACACTCAACCGCGCACGCTGACCGCAGGGGCACGACGCCCCGTACGCCGGCCGGAGCACCGCACGGACCGGCACCGAAACACCCGAGGCGGGACTGACGAGATGAACTGGGACGAGACCGGAGCCGACACGGGCGACCTCACGGACGAGCGGCTGGTCGACGCCGGAGCGGACGGCGAGGACACCGCGGTCGAGGCCGCCCTGCGCCCGAAGGACCTTCACGAGTTCGTCGGCCAGGAGAAGGTACGCGAGCAGCTCGACCTGGTCCTCAAGGCGGCCCGCGCCCGGGGTGCCACCGCCGACCACGTCCTGCTCTCCGGCGCTCCCGGCCTGGGCAAGACCACCCTCTCCATGATCATCGCGGCCGAGATGGGCGCGCCGATCCGGATCACCTCCGGCCCCGCCATCCAGCACGCCGGCGATCTCGCCGCGATCCTGTCCTCGCTCCAGGAGGGGGAGGTCCTCTTCCTCGACGAGATCCACCGCATGTCGCGGCCGGCCGAGGAGATGCTCTACATGGCGATGGAGGACTTCCGGGTCGACGTCATCGTCGGCAAGGGCCCGGGCGCCACGGCGATCCCCTTGGAACTGCCACCGTTCACCCTCGTCGGCGCCACCACCAGGGCAGGACTGCTGCCGCCTCCGCTGCGCGACCGCTTCGGCTTCACCGGCCACATGGAGTTCTACGCCCCTACCGAGCTGGAGCGGGTCATCCACCGCTCAGCCGGCCTGCTCGACGTCGCCATAGACACCGCGGGCGCCGCTGAGATCGCCGGACGCTCCCGGGGCACGCCCCGTATCGCCAACCGTCTGCTGCGCCGCGTCCGGGACTACGCCCAGGTCAAGGCCGAAGGACGGATCGACCGGGACATCGCCGCCGCGGCCCTGCGGGTGTACGAGGTCGACGCCAGGGGACTGGACCGGCTGGACCGCGCGGTGCTCAGCGCTCTGCTGAAACTCTTCGGCGGCGGCCCCGTGGGGCTCTCCACCCTCGCGGTGGCCGTGGGGGAGGAGCGCGAGACGGTCGAGGAGGTCGCCGAGCCCTTCCTCGTCCGGGAAGGCCTGCTCGCGAGGACCCCGCGAGGCAGGGTCGCCACCCCTGCGGCATGGACCCACCTCGGACTCGTTCCTCCGCAGCACGGCGCAAAGGGACAACAGGGCCTGTTCGGGGCGTGACACAGGACGGGCTGGCCAGTAGGGGAACCACGGTGCGATGCTGGACGTTGTTCCAATGATGCGGACTCGCCTAGACTCCGCCGATGCCGCCCGTACAGGTCGGTGTACCCACCCCCGTAGACCAGGCCGCGCGATTTCAGCGTGGTCGTGCGAAGGAAGTTCCGTCCCGTGAGTCTCGTGACCCTCCTCCCCTTCATCGTGCTCATCGGGGCCATGTTCCTGATGACCCGGTCCGCCAAGAAGAAGCAGCAGGCGGCTGCGCAGATGCGCAACGACATGCAGCCCGGCACCGGCGTCCGGACGATCGGGGGCATGTACGCCACCGTCAAGGAGATTCAGGAAGACACGGTTCTCCTCGAGGTCGCGCCCGGCGTCCACGCCGTCTACGCCAAGAACTCCATCGGCGCCGTGCTCGACGACGCGGAGTACAACCGCATCGTTCACGGTGACGACGAGCACGAGAGCGCCGGCACGATCGTGCCCGACGACGCCTCCTCGCTCACCGCCGGCGAGCCCGCGGACGCGGACGGGGACGACGATGTCGCGAAGATCGACCTGGGCAAGAAGGCCGAGGACGCCGCACCGAAGGAATCCGAGGTCAAGAGCGCCGAGACCAAGGACGCCAAGGCCGACGGCGAGGGCGACGCGAAGTAGTTCCACGACCCAGAGACGCCGGACACCCACAGGTGTCCGGCGTCTCACGGGCCGTGCGGTCTTCTGCGGGGGTGGGTCCCCACAACACTTCGTGGCCGCTCGGGCGCGTACCCGGCGCGGGGCGGTTGGACAGGGAGAAACGAAAAGGTGGCAGCACCGAAGAAAGGCCGGGGCTCAACCGGTGGACAGGGCAGGCCGGGGCGTGCCCTGGCTCTGATCCTCATCGCCATGGTCGCCCTGACCGGCGGGATGTTCCTGTCCGGGCACACCACGCCCCGGCTCGGGATCGACCTGGCCGGCGGCACCTCGATCACACTCAAGGCGAAGAGCCAGCCCGGCAAGCCTGAGGCGATCAACGAGACCAACATGAACACCGCGGTCAGCATCATCGAACGCCGTGTCAATGGTCTGGGTGTCTCCGAGGCCGAGGTTCAGACCCAGGGCGCATCGAACATCATCGTCAACATCCCCAAGGGGACGAATTCGAAGCAGGCCCGGGAGCAGGTCGGCACGACCGCCCAGCTCTACTTCCGGCCCGTGCTCACGGTCACCGGCGGCGCACCGACCCCCGAGGGTTCCGCCAGTCCGTCCGAGAGCGGCTCCGGAGAGGCGAGCGCCACGCCCAGTGCGAAGGCGACCGACCCGGAGACGGCCTCGGATCCGAAGACGACGCCCTCGGCGAGCGCCACCACCCAGGGCCGTGCCGTCACCGACGGGCTGAAGAAGGACACGACGCCGACCCCCTCGGGTGCCGCTGAGTCCTCCGGAGCCCCGGCGGCGACCGAGACGCCGGACGCAGCCACCGCGGCGCTCGAGAAGAAGTTCACCGCGCTGGACTGCACCGACGCGGCCGCCCGCGCCAAGGCCGGCGACGGCGTCAAGCCCGAGGACCCCACGGTCGCGTGCAGCTCCGAGGGTGACGCCAAGTACCTCCTCGGCCCGGCCGAAGTCTCCGGGACCGACGTCGACGACGCGAAGGCCCAGTTCGACCAGCAGCGCGGCATCTGGCTCGTCTCCATGGAGTTCACCGACAAGGGCTCCAAGAAGTTCCAGACGATCACCAAGAAGCTGTCGTCGCAGACGTCGCCGATGAACCAGTTCGCGATCTCCCTCGACGGTGAGGTCGTCTCGGCGCCCCAGGTGAACGAGACGCTCTCCGGGAGTGCCGAGATCTCAGGCAGCTTCACCCAGCAGTCCGCCGAGGACCTGGCCAACGTCCTGTCCTACGGTGCACTTCCGCTGTCCTTCAGCGAGGACACCGTCACCACGGTCACCGCGGCCCTCGGCGGCGAGCAGCTGGAGGCCGGTCTCATCGCCGGTGCCATCGGACTCGCCCTGGTCGTCATCTACCTGGTGGCCTACTACCGCGGCCTGGCGCTCATCGCGCTTCTCAGCCTGCTGGTCTCCGGCGTCCTGACCTACACGATCATGGCCCTGCTCGGCCCGGCCATCGGCTTCGCGCTGAACCTCCCAGCCGTATGTGGTGCCATCGTGGCGATCGGAATCACAGCGGACTCGTTCATCGTCTACTTCGAACGCATCCGGGACGAGATCCGGGAAGGCCGTACCCTCCGTCCGGCCGTCGAGCGCGCCTGGCCCAGGGCCCGGCGCACCATCCTCGTGTCCGACTTCGTGTCGTTCCTCGCCGCGGCCGTGCTCTTCCTCGTCACCGTCGGCAAGGTGCAGGGCTTCGCGTTCACGCTCGGTCTCACGACCCTGCTCGACGTCGTCGTGGTGTTCCTCTTCACCAAGCCCGTCATGACGCTGATGGCCCGTACGAAGTTCTTCGGCAGCGGTCATCCGTGGTCCGGCCTGGACCCGAAGCGGCTCGGGGCGAAGCCGCCGCTGCGCCGCTCACGCCGCGTCAACGTCCGCACCGACCACCCGAAGGAGGCCTGAGATGTCGCGACTCGGCAATCTCGGCGCCCGGCTCTACCGTGGCGAGGTCGGTTACGACTTCATCGGCAAGCGCAAGATCTGGTACGGCGTCTCCATCCTGATCACGATCGCTGCCATCCTCGGTGTGGTGGTCAGCGGCCTCAACATGGGCATCGAGTTCAAGGGCGGCGCGGTCTTCACGACCGACACGAAGGCCAAGATCTCGGTCACGCAGGCCCACGAGGTGGCGGTCGAGGCCTCCGGCCACGAGGCGATCGTCCAGGAGCTCGGCAACGGCGGGCTCCGGATCCAGATCACCGAGGTCGACACGGCCAAGGCCGACCAGATCAAGGCCGAGCTCTCCGACGAGCTGGGCATCCCCGAGGCGAAGATCAACGCGGACCTGGTCGGCCCCAGCTGGGGTGAGCAGATCGCCAACAAGGCCTGGGCCGGCCTCGGCATCTTCATGGTCCTCGTGGTGATCTACCTGGCCATCGCCTTCGAGTGGCGGATGGCCGTCGCCGCGCTCATCGCGCTGATCCACGACATCACCATCACCGTCGGTGTCTACGCCCTCGTCGGCTTCGAGGTGACCCCCGGCACCGTCATCGGTCTGCTGACCATCCTCGGTTACTCCCTCTACGACACGGTCGTCGTCTTCGACAGCCTCAAGGAGGGCGGGCAGGGGATCACCAAGCAGACCCGCTGGACCTACAGCGAGATCGCCAACCGCTCCATCAACGGCACGCTGGTGCGTTCCATCAACACCACCGTCGTCGCCCTGCTGCCCGTCGCCGGTCTGCTGTTCATCGGTGGCGGTGTCCTCGGCGCGGGCATGCTGAACGACATCTCGCTGTCGCTGTTCGTCGGCCTCGCCGCCGGCGCGTACTCCTCGATCTTCATCGCCACCCCGCTGGTCGCCGACCTCAAGGAACGCGACCCGCAGATAAAGGCACTGAAGAAGCGGATCCTCGCCAAGCGGGCCGCCGCTGCGGCCAAGGGCGAGTCCGTCGAGGACGAGCGCGACGACCGGGCCGACGAGGACACCGAGCCCGCCGGGACCGTCGTCGGCCAGCGCCGGCAGCCCGGGGGGCACGGCCGGAGCCCGAGGAACCGACGATGACCAGCACCAGCGTCACCGACGCCACCCGGGAGCTCCTGCTCAGCCGGATCCGTGACGTCCCGGACTACCCGAAGCCCGGAGTGCTGTTCAAGGACATCACTCCGCTGCTTGCGGACGCGGTCGCCTTCACCGCGCTCACCGACTTCTTCGCGGAGCTGTGCGTACGGCACGGGGCGACCAAGATCGTCGGCCTCGAGGCGCGCGGCTTCATCCTGGCCGCGCCGGTAGCGGTCCGGGCCGGGCTCGGCTTCGTACCCGTCCGCAAGGCCGGGAAGCTGCCCGGAGCCACACTCGGGCAGGCTTACGAGCTGGAGTACGGCACCGCGGAGATCGAGATCCACGCCGAGGACCTGTCCGCCGACGACCGCGTCATGGTCATCGACGACGTCCTGGCCACCGGCGGCACCGCCGAGGCCTCGCTGGAGCTGATCCGGCGGGCCGGTGCACAGGTGGCCGGGGTGTCGGTCCTCATGGAGCTCGGCTTCCTCGCCGGTCGTGCCCGGCTCGAGGCAGGGCTGCGGGACGCCCCGCTGGAGGCTCTGATCACCCTTTGACCTGCACCGCGCCGCACCGGCGCGCTCAGGGACGTACAGGACGGGCACCCGGGAACATCCGGGTGCCCGTCCCGCGTTGTCAGAGGTTCCGCACTCCCCGGGCGAGGACCTGCCCGGGGGTCGATACCATGGGCTTTCCGGTAGACCCCGGGATCCGCACGAGGAGCGCTCTTGCCAGACGAGGCCCAGCCAGTCGCCGCCCCGCAGCCCGAAAAGCCCGCGGCGGCCTCCGCCACGCCCGCGAAGGCGCAGCCCGACGCTGCGGGGCAGCCCGGGCCCGCAGGCGAGCCCACGCAGGGTCCCGCCCAGGCTCCGGCCCCCCAGACGCCCGCCGCACCGGCGAAACCCACCCCGCCGCCGGGCGCGAAGCCGACGCCCCCTCCCGGGACGAAGGCCGCGCCGGCCTCCGAGCCGAAGCCGACAACGCCGGCGGACCCCGCCTCCGGATCCACGGCACCGGCACCTGTGGCGAAGCCCCCGGCGCCCGTGCCCGCCGCGAAGCCCCCGGCCCGGCCCGCTGTCACCCCGCCGACCGCTCCCGCGCGCTCCGGCGGCTCCTCCAACCGGGTCCGGGCCCGCCTCGCCCGCCTGGGCGTCCAGCGCTCCAGTCCGTACAACCCGGTCCTCGAACCCCTCCTGCGCACGGTCCGCGGCAACGACCCCAAGATCGAGTCCGCAACGCTGCGCCAGATCGAGAAGGCCTACCAGGTCGCCGAGCGCTGGCACAGGGGCCAGAAGCGCAAGAGCGGCGACCCGTACATCACCCATCCGCTCGCCGTCACGACGATCCTCGCCGAGCTCGGCATGGACCCGGCGACGCTGATGGCCGGGCTGCTGCACGACACGGTCGAGGACACCGAGTACGGCCTGGACACCCTGCGCAAGGACTTCGGCGACCAGGTCGCGCTCCTCGTCGACGGCGTGACCAAGCTCGACAAGGTCAAGTTCGGCGAGGCCGCCCAGGCCGAGACCGTGCGCAAGATGGTCGTCGCCATGGCGAAGGACCCCCGGGTCCTGGTCATCAAGCTCGCCGACCGGCTGCACAACATGCGCACCATGCGCTACCTCAAGCGCGAGAAGCAGGAGAAGAAGGCCCGCGAGACCCTCGAGATCTACGCGCCGCTGGCACACCGCCTGGGCATGAACACCATCAAGTGGGAGCTGGAGGACCTCGCCTTCGCGATTCTCTACCCCAAGATGTACGACGAGATCGTCCGCCTCGTCGCCGAGCGTGCGCCCAAGCGTGACGAATACCTCGCCATAGTGACCGACGAGGTCCAGGCCGACCTGCGCGCTGCCCGGATCAAGGCCACCGTCACCGGACGGCCGAAGCACTACTACAGCGTCTACCAGAAGATGATCGTGCGGGGCCGCGACTTCGCGGAGATCTACGACCTGGTGGGCATCCGTGTCCTCGTCGACACCGTCCGTGACTGCTACGCGGCGCTCGGCACCGTCCACGCCCGGTGGAATCCGGTGCCCGGGCGGTTCAAGGACTACATCGCGATGCCCAAGTTCAACATGTACCAGTCGCTGCACACCACGGTGATCGGCCCCAGCGGGAAGCCCGTCGAGCTCCAGATCCGCACGTTCGACATGCACCGTCGCGCGGAGTACGGCATCGCCGCGCACTGGAAGTACAAGCAGGAAGCGGTCGCGGGCGCTTCCAAGGTCCGCACCGACATCCCCAAGAACACGGGCGGCGGCCGTGGCCAGGACACCGTCAACGACATGGCGTGGCTGCGCCAGCTCCTGGACTGGCAGAAGGAGACCGAGGACCCCAGCGAGTTCCTGGAGTCCCTGCGCTTCGACCTCTCACGCAACGAGGTCTTCGTCTTCACGCCGAAGGGCGACGTGATAGCGCTGCCGGCCGGTGCGACGCCGGTGGACTTCGCGTACGCCGTCCACACGGAGGTCGGCCACCGGACCATAGGGGCCCGCGTCAACGGGCGGCTCGTACCGCTGGAGTCGACCCTCGACAACGGGGATCTGGTGGAGGTCTTCACCTCCAAGGCGGCCGGTGCGGGACCCTCCCGCGACTGGCTCCAGTTCGTCAAGTCGCCCCGGGCACGCAACAAGATCCGCGCCTGGTTCTCCAAGGAGCGGCGCGACGAGGCGATCGAGCAGGGCAAGGACGCCATCGCGCGGGCCATGCGCAAGCAGAACCTGCCGATCCAGCGGATCCTCACCGGCGACTCCCTGGTCACGCTGGCGCACGAGATGCGCTACCCCGACATCTCGTCGCTGTACGCGGCGATCGGGGAGGGGCATGTCGCCGCGGCGGGTGTGGTCCAGAAGCTCGTCCAGGCGCTCGGTGGCGAGGACGCGGCCAACGAGGATCTGGCGGAGAGCTCGCCGCCCTCGCACGGGCGCAACAAGCGGCGCAGCAAGGCGGATCCGGGTGTGGTCGTCAAGGGCGTCGAGGACGTCTGGGTCAAACTGGCCCGATGCTGTACGCCCGTACCCGGCGACCCGATCATCGGGTTCGTCACGCGGGGCAGCGGCGTCTCCGTGCACCGCGCGGACTGCGTCAACGTCGACTCGCTCTCGCAGCAGCCGGAGCGGATCCTCGACGTCGAATGGGCGCCCACCCAGTCGTCGGTCTTCCTCGTCGCCATCCAGGTCGAGGCGCTGGACCGCTCGAGGCTGCTCTCCGACGTCACCCGCGTCCTGTCGGACCAGCACGTGAACATCCTGTCGGCTGCCGTGCAGACCTCCCGGGACCGGGTGGCCACCTCGCGCTTCACCTTCGAGATGGGCGACCCCAAGCACCTGGGACACGTCCTGAAGGCCGTACGCGGCGTCGAGGGCGTCTACGACGTCTACCGGGTCACCTCGGCGCGGCGGCCCTAGGTGTTGCGGGACATGACGTCGGTGGCACAGGCCGATGTCAGTGAAACCAAGATGCTTCGACGGGCATCGGTCGGGTAGCGTGCGGGCCATGTCGAGTCCTGAGTCAGACAAGGTGGGGGCTTTCGGTCACGCCGTCAGCCCCCTGAACCACTGAGCTCGTAGCCCTGTCGTCGCGCCGCTCTTCGCGGTGGGACGAGTGGCGCTTGGGGCTGGCCGCGGTGACGAGATGACCTTCTCGTACTTCTCCTCACCTCGGAGCCACTCGATGCCTCTCCCGCTGGACCTGCGTGCCATGGCGGTTTTCGTGGAGCGCTGCCGCACCCGTCCGATCGCGCACGTCGCCGCCGAGGCCGGTGTCTCCCGCGCCTGCCTGTCCAAGTGGAAGGACCGGTACGACACGCACGGTGAACTCGGGCTGCAGGACCGCACAAGCGTCCCGCGATCCTCACCGACCCAGACCCCAGCCGATGTCGTCGAACGGATCGAGCAGCTGCGGCGGGACAACGAGTGGTCCGCCCGCCGGATCACCCTTGAACTCGCAGGCCAGGGAGTGCAGATCAGCGAGCGCACCGTAGGCCGTCGGCTCGCGCGCCTGGGCATCAACCACCGCCGGTTCCTCGACCCTGACGGCTCGGCCAACAGGCGCCCGTCGAAACGGATCGTGGCCCGCTACCCGGGCCACATGGTCCACCTGGACGTCAAGAAGGTCGGACGGATCCCGGACGGCGGCGGGTGGCGGGCCCACGGACGCGGTTCCGAGCAGGCCGGAGCTGCACAGCGCGCGAAGACCGGTGGCGCCAAGGGCGGGTACGTCTACCTTCACTCTGCCGTCGACGGATTCTCCCGCCTGGCCTACACCGAGCCCCTTCCCGACGAGAAGGCCGCCACCACCGTGGCCTTCCTCAGCCGGGCCCGTGCGTTCTTCGCCGCCCACGGCATCCACCGGATCGTGCGCGTGGTCACCGACAACGGCGCGAACTACCGCGCAGCGATCTTCGTGCGCTCTGTGATCTCGTGGGCCTCCCGGCGAGAAGGAGAGCCGGGGTCAGAGCGGTGGCCGCGACGGTGAGGGCGGTACGGGTGAGTCTCATACGGTGGACCTGCCGCAGGTACGTAGTGATCTCGGTACCGGCGGCCGTGCGGCCGCCGGTACCGAGATCATCGCGCCGTCGGCCGCCCGGGGTCACTGCAGGGTTCCGAACCAGTCGTCATGGCTCCTTGACTGCCGCCCGGCACGCGGAAGGGGCCTCGGTACGCGTCACGTACCGAAGCCCCTCCCATGGATCCTGCGGTCAGCCGCCGAACTCCTCCAGGCCCTTCAGCGCCTGGTCCAGCAGCGCCTGACGGCCCTCCAGCTCACGGGAGAGCTTGTCGGCCCTGGCGTTGTTGCCCGAGGCGCGTGCCGTGTCGATCTGCGAGCGCAGCTTGTCGACGGCCGCCTGGAGCTGACCGGTCAGCCCCTCGGCGCGTGCCCGCGCCTCCGGGTTGGTCCGGCGCCACTCGGACTCCTCGGCCTCCTGGAGGGCACGCTCCACGGCCTGCACCCGGCCCTCGACCTTCGGGCGGGCGTCACGCGGGACGTGGCCGATGGCCTCCCAGCGCTCGTTGACGGAGCGGAACGCGGCCCTGGCCGCCTTCAGATCCTTCACCGGGACCAGCTTCTCGGCCTCGGTGGCGAGCTCCTCCTTGAGCTTGAGGTTCTCGCCCTGCTCCGCGTCCCGCTCGGCGAAGACGCCGCTGCGGGCCGCGAAGAACACGTCCTGGGCGCCGCGGAAGCGGTTCCACAACTCGTCCTCGGCCTCGCGCTGGGCGCGGCCCGCGGCCTTCCACTCCGTCATCAGGTCGCGGTAACGCGCGGCCGTCGTACCCCAGTCGGTCGATTTCGAGAGTGACTCGGCCTCGGCGACCAGCTTCTCCTTGACCTTGCGGGCCTCCTCGCGCTGGGCGTCCAGCGCGGCGAAGTGGGCCTTGCGGCGCTTGGAGAAGGCGGACCGGGCATGCGAGAAGCGGTGCCACAGCTCGTCGTCGGACTTGCGGTCCAGACGAGGCAGCCCCTTCCACGTGTCGACGAGCGCTCGCAGACGCTCGCCCGCCGACCGCCACTGTTCGCTCTGCGCCAGCTCCTCGGCCTCGACGACGAGCGCCTCCTTGGCCAGCCGGGCCTCGTCGGCCTGCTTCGCCTTCTGGGCCTTGCGCTCCTCGCGGCGTGAGTCGACCGTCGCGACGAGCGCGTCCAGCCGCTTGCCGAGCGCCGCGAGGTCGCCGACGGCGTGGTGTTCGTCGACCTGCTGACGCAGGTGTTCGATTGCCGTCGTGGCGTCCTTCGATGACAGGTCGGTGGTCTTCACCCGCCGTTCGAGGAGGCCGATCTCGACCACCATGCCCTCGTACTTGCGCTCGAAATAGGCCAGAGCCTCCTCGGGGGAACCGGCCTGCCACGATCCGACGACCTGCTCGCCCTCGGCTGTACGCACGTACACGGTGCCCGTCTCGTCGACACGGCCCCACGGGTCGCTGCTCACAGCGCCTCCTCCACCTGATGCATCGAAGGGGTTCGCCCCCCGTGCATCGTCCACAGTTTCCTGGGGCGGGCAGCGCCCGCCCTGCACAACGCCAATCTAGGCGACCGGCCGCCCGGCTGTCCGCACTCAGCGCGGCTGAAATTCTCCGGTGCGCTCCAGGAACCTCGCGCCGGGCGGCCACGGGCACGGTCAGGCCTTGTCGACCGTCGCCTTCTCGACCGTGACGGTCTTCTTCGGAGCACCGTCACCCGCCCCATCGGCGACGCCCGCCTCGGCGATCTTCTTGACAGCATTCAGGCCGGCGTCGTCCATGGTGCCGAACGGCGTGTAGCTGGGCGGGAGTTTGGTGTCCTTGTAGACCAGGAAGAACTGGCTGCCGCCCGTGCCCGGCTGGCCGGTGTTCGCCATCGCGACCGTACCCGCGGGGTAGGTCACCGCACCGTCGTCGCCCGCCTTGCCCAGCGCGGTCAGATTCTCGTCCGGGATGGTGTAACCGGGACCGCCCGTCCCGTCGCCCTTCGGGTCACCGCACTGCAGGACGAAAATGCCCTCCGTGGTCAAGCGATGACACTTCGTGTTGTCGAAGTACTGCTTGTCCGCGAGCGCCTTGAACGAGTTCGTGGTGTGCGGGGTCTTCGCCGCGTCCATCGCGATGCCGATGTCGCCCTGGCTGGTCTTGAGCGACATCGAGTACGTCGCCTTCTTGTCGATCTTCATCGCCGGCTCCGGCGTACTGCTCTCGCTCTCCGAGGGCGTTGCCGACGGGTCGGCGGTCGCCGCCGCGTCCGCGGTGTCCTTCGTGTCGTCGCCGTCGAGCGAGACATACGCGCCCGCACCGATGACCGCCACCACGGCCACCGACGAGGCGATGATCACCGTGAGGCGCCTGGTCCTCCGGCGCGTTTCCTCCCGGCGCTGCTGCTGCCGCTCGAACTTCTCCCGGGCGAGCTGCCGCCGCCGCTGATCGCTGCTGACCACCGGATGGTCTCCTTGTACGTCGTGTGATCGGGCCTGGAATGCCCGTACGGTATATGGGTTAGCTGTGGAATGCGGAGCGCCGGTAGTCTCTGATCTGCCGTATCTCCCTCCGCGGACCTCCTCGTCGGACGAACACTAAGGACGATCGTGCTCATTGCCGGGTTCCCCGCCGGGGCCTGGGGGACCAATTGCTACCTGGTCGCCCCCGCCGCCGGTGAGGAATGCGTGATCATCGACCCGGGCCACCAGGCCGCCCAGGGCGTCGAGGAAGCGCTGAAGAAGCATCGGCTCAAGCCCGTCGCCGTCGTCCTCACCCACGGCCACATCGACCACGTCGCCTCGGTCGTCCCCGTGTGCGGCGCCCATGACGTCCCCGCCTGGATCCACCCCCGGGACCGCTACATGATGAGCGACCCCGAGAAGGCGCTGGGCCGGTCCATCGGGATGCCGCTGATGGGCGAGCTGACCGTCGGAGAGCCGGACGACGTCAAGGAGCTGACCGACGGTGCCCGGCTGGAGCTGGCCGGCCTGGAATTCGGCGTCGCGCACGCGCCCGGCCATACCAAGGGGTCGGTGACCTTCAGGATGCCCGAGGCCGCGGATGTCCCGCAGGTCCTCTTCTCGGGCGACCTGCTCTTCGCCGGCTCCGTCGGACGTACCGATCTGCCCGGAGGCGACCACACCGAGCTGCTCGAGTCGCTGGCCCGCGTGTGCCTGCCGCTCGACGACTCGACCGTGGTGCTGTCCGGCCACGGCCCCCAGACGACCATCGGCCGCGAGCGCGCCTCCAACCCGTACATGAACGGTCTGGCCGCGCCCCGCCGAGGAATGTGACGAGAGAGAACAACCGTGAGTACCTTCCAGGCCCCCAAGGGCACGTACGACCTGATCCCGCCGCGCTCCGCGAAATTCCTCGCGGTGCGCGAGGCGATCTCCGCACCCCTGAAGAACTCCGGCTACGGCTACATCGAGACGCCCGGCTTCGAGGACGTCGCTCTGTTCTCACGCGGTGTCGGTGAGTCCACCGACATCGTGTCCAAGGAGATGTACGCCTTCGAGACCAAGGGCGGCGACCAGCTCGCGCTGCGCCCCGAGGGCACCGCGTCCGTGTTGCGCGCGGCGCTGGAGGCCAACCTGCACAAGGCGGGCAACCTTCCCGTCAAGCTCTGGTACTCCGGCTCGTACTATCGCTACGAGAAGCCGCAGGCGGGCCGTTACCGTCACTTCTCGCAGGTGGGCGCCGAGGCCATCGGTACCGAGGACCCGGCGCTGGACGCCGAGCTGATCATCCTCGCCGACCAGGCGTACCGCTCGCTCGGCCTCAGCCAGTTCCGGATCCTGCTGAACTCGCTGGGCGACAAGGAGTGCCGTCCCGTCTACCGGGAAGCGCTCCAGACGTTCCTGCGCGATCTCGATCTCGACGAGGAGGCCCGCCGCCGCATCGAGATCAACCCGCTGCGGGTCCTCGACGACAAGCGGTCCGACGTCCAGAAGCAGTTGACCGGTGCTCCGATGCTGCGCGACTTCTTGTGCGACGCCTGCAAGGCGTACCACGAGGAGGTCCGCGACCTGCTGACGGCGGCCGGTGTGGTGTACGAGGACGACGAGAAGCTGGTCCGGGGCCTCGACTACTACACCCGCACGACCTTCGAGTTCGTCCACGACGGTCTGGGCTCCCAGTCCGCGGTGGGCGGGGGTGGCCGGTACGACGGCCTGTCCGAGATGATCGGCGGCCCGGCCCTCCCGTCCGTCGGGTGGGCGCTCGGTGTGGACCGTACGGTGCTGGCCCTGGAGGCCGAGGGCGTCGAACTCGAGATCCCCGCCACCACCAGCGTGTACGCCGTACCGCTCGGCGACGAGGCGAGGCGAGTGCTCTTCGGCCTGGTCACGGAACTGCGCAAGGCCGGGGTCGCCGCGGACTTCGCGTACGGCGGCCGTGGTCTGAAGGGCGCGATGAAGAACGCGAACCGTTCCGGCGCCCGCTACACGATCGTGGCCGGCGAGCGTGATCTCGCCGAGGGCGCGGTCCAGCTCAAGGACATGGAGTCGGGTGACCAGGAGGCGGTCGCGCTCGGCGCGCTCGTGGCCACGGTGATGGCCAAGCTGGCCTGAACGCGGACTGTCCGTACCGTGCCCGCCCGGTTCCTCCGGGCGGGCACGGTGCGTCGAGGCGGCCTCAGCTCCAGAGGTTCTCAGGGCACAGGGGCGGGCCACGTCTCCCGTAGCGTCAATTCGGCGGGTGCGGATTCATCCTGCCGGATGCTTCCGATGCGGGGCCGTCGTCGTCGGCGGCGGCAGCGGGTCCGTGCCGAGCGCGGGTCGCCGTTCCGGCGTCGCGCGCGCAACCCCCGCACGTCGACCGCCAGTTCTGCCAGGTGGAGGAGGGGCCCCGGAGCTCTGCGTTCCACGTTCCGTTCACGCACACCTTTATGTTCAGCGAACGGTTGTCCGCGTCGGCGGTGCGGCACAATGTCCATGCCCGGCCGGCTACTCAGTGATGGAACGGCGATATGACGATGGCAGCGGTAGACCAGTCCTCCTCCCGGCAGGACGAGGACAACGGCGCGACGACCTTCGGCGGCAGTCGCGCGCTCGCGCTTCTGCTGGTGATCACGGGTGCGGCCGGGCTGCTCGCCGCCTGGGTGATCACGATCGACAAGTTCAAGCTGCTCGAGGACCCGAGCTTCACCCCGGGCTGCAGTCTGAACCCGGTGGTCGCCTGCGGCAACATCATGAAGAGCGAGCAGGCGTCCGCCTTCGGCTTCCCCAACCCGATGCTCGGCATCGCCACCTACTCGGTGGTCATCGGCATCGGCATGGCGCTCCTCGCCGGTGCCCGCTTCCGCGCCTGGTACTGGCTGGGCCTCAACGCGGGCACGCTGTTCGGCGTCGGCTTCTGCACCTGGCTGCAGTACCAGTCGCTGTACAACATCAACTCGCTCTGCCTGTGGTGCTGCCTGGCCTGGGTCGCCACGATCTTGATGTTCTGCTATGTCACCACACACAACATCAAGCGCGGCATCCTGCCCGCCCCCGCCTGGCTGCGGAACACCCTCACCGAGTTCCACTGGGTGCCGCCGGTTCTCTGGACCGGGATCATCGGCATGCTGATCCTGACCCGCTGGTGGGACTTCTGGACCAGCTGACGCGCCAGGCGTTGCTGTCAGTGGGGTGACATAGGCTTCGTCACGTGGAGCCCGACCTCTTTACCGCAGCAGCCGAAGACCGCCAGGAGAAGGACCCGTCCAGCAGCCCCCTCGCTGTCCGGATGCGTCCTCGTACGCTGGACGAGGTGGTCGGCCAGCAGCATCTGCTCAAGCCGGGCTCCCCGCTGCGCCGCCTCGTCGGCGAGGGCAGCGGAGGGCCCGCGGGCCCTTCGTCGGTGATCCTGTGGGGCCCGCCCGGTACGGGGAAGACGACCCTGGCGTACGTGGTCAGCAAGGCCACCAACAAGCGCTTCGTCGAGCTCTCCGCCATCACCGCGGGCGTCAAGGAGGTCCGGGCCGTCATCGAGGGCGCGCGCCGCGCCACGGGCGGCTTCGGCAAGGAGACCGTCCTCTTCCTCGACGAGATCCACCGCTTCTCCAAAGCCCAGCAGGACTCCCTGCTCCCCGCCGTGGAGAACCGCTGGGTCACGCTGATCGCGGCCACCACGGAGAATCCGTACTTCTCGATCATCTCCCCACTGCTGTCGCGCTCCCTGCTCCTCACCTTGGAGCCCCTCACGGACGAGGACCTGCGGGCGCTGCTGCGCCGGGCCATGACCGACGAGCGCGGTCTGGCCGCCGCGGTCACGCTGGCCGAGGCCGCAGAGGCGCACCTGCTGCGGATCGCGGGCGGCGACGCCCGGCGAGCGCTGACCGCCCTGGAGGCTGCGGCCGGAGCGGCCCTCGCCAAGCACGAGCCGGAGATCACGCTGGAGACGCTCGAGGAGACCGTCGACAGGGCCGCCGTGAAGTACGACCGCGACGGCGACCAGCACTACGACGTGGCGAGTGCCCTGATCAAGTCGATCCGCGGGTCCGACGTGGATGCGGCCCTGCACTATCTGGCCCGGATGATCGAGGCGGGGGAGGACCCGCGCTTCATCGCCCGGCGGCTGATGATCTCCGCCAGCGAGGACATCGGGCTCGCCGATCCCACGGCGCTCCCCACGGCGGTGGCGGCGGCCCAGGCGGTCGCCATGATCGGCTTTCCCGAGGCGGCTCTCACCCTCAGCCACGCCACGATCGCGCTGACGCTCGCCCCCAAGTCGAACGCGGCGACGCTGGCGATCTCCGCAGCGCAGGAAGACGTGCGCCGGGGCCTCGCGGGCCCGGTCCCGGCCCATCTGCGCGACGGCCACTACAAGGGCGCCGCCAAACTGGGCCACGCCCAGGGCTATGTCTACCCGCACGATGTGCCCGGCGGTATCGCCGCCCAGGAGTACGCCCCGGAAGCCGTCCGCGGCAGGCGCTACTACGAACCCACGCGGTACGGCGCGGAGGCGCGCTACGCCGACGTGGCGGACCGCGTCCGTGAGCGGCTCGGCCGCGGCGAGCAGGGCGGTCCGGTGTCCTCGTGACCGCCGCTCAGCAGGACGCGGCTTCGAAGAGGGTGTGCATCGCGCGGCGCAGCTCGCTGATGTCGCGTACGGGATCGGGGAATTCGAACCGCGCGTCGAAGCAGGCGCTGCCGCCCTCGACGAACCGCACCCTGAGGCCGAACCGGTCGAGCGAGACCGGGACGGCGTCGAGCCGTTGCTCCGCACGGCCGCACTCGGCGCGGTCACCGAGCAGCGCGGACAGCGTGGTCATCTGCTCGTCGTGGGCGGCGTGCAGATGCTGGAGCAGCTCGGCCTCATGAGTGACCAGCGGGTCGGCGACGGCGTCCCGGAGGGCCTCCGGCTCCACCTCTTCGCATCCCCACAAATCGTCGACCGAGGCCTCGCCGGTCTCCAGCCGGAGCATCATCCTGCCGGGCTGTGCGAGCCCGGGCACAGCGGTGAGCCAGCCGGCGATCCGGGCGCGGCCGCGGATGCGGTGCGGGACGGAGACCGGTGCGACATCGGTGAGCTCCAGCACAGCGGTCAGTTCGTCGCCCTGGGCACGCGTCGCGGCCCGTACGACCGGGGAATCGGCGGGGAAACCGAGGAACAGGTCCCCCTCGGGCCCCATGCTCCTGCTGTCGGGCATGAGCTGGTCCGGGTGGATCACCGACAGCCCGGGTACGAGCAGCACCGCGGAGCAGGTACTCTGTACGAGAGTTCGTGTGCGTTCGGCTGCTGACGGCATCCGAGTGTTTTCAAGCCCGCTGGGACGCGGCTGACCACGATCAGATCGGCCTTCCGTCGTAGCAGCACCTTCTGGTGTGCTGCCGCTGTCTGTGCTGTCCGTGACGTGTGTGGTGTTCCCAGGGCGAGACATGCGATCTCCTTGAGTAAGGTAAGCCTAACCTACATGGAGGTCTGGAGAACGTGCCTAACCAGTCGCGTCCCAAGGTCAAGAAGTCGCGTGCCCTCGGCATCGCCCTGACGCCGAAGGCTGTCAAGTACTTCGAAGCCCGCCCCTACCCGCCGGGCGAGCACGGCCGTGGCCGCAAGCAGAACTCGGACTACAAGGTCCGTCTGCTCGAGAAGCAGCGTCTGCGTGCGCAGTACGACATCAGCGAGCGTCAGATGGCGCGTGCCTACGACCGCGCCCGTAAGGCCGAGGGCAAGACGGGCGAGGCGCTGGTCGTCGAGCTCGAGCGCCGCCTCGACGCCCTGGTCCTGCGTTCGGGCATCGCCCGCACCATCTACCAGGCCCGCCAGATGGTCGTCCACGGCCACATCGAGGTCAATGGTGGCAAGGTCGACAAGCCTTCCTTCCGCGTCCGCCCCGACGACGTCGTGATGGTCCGCGAGCGCAGCCGCTCCAAGGTCCCCTTCCAGGTGGCCCGCGAGGGTGGCTACGACACCGACGGCGAGACCCCGCGCTACCTCCAGGTGAACCTGAAGGCCCTGGCCTTCCGCCTGGACCGGGACCCGAACCGCAAGGAAATCCCCGTCATCTGCGACGAGCAGCTCGTCGTCGAGTACTACGCCCGCTGATCCAGGCGTAGCTCTCAGCCGAGCTCGGGCCCGCCCCTCCCTGTCGTACGGGAGGCGGCGGGCCTTCGCGTTTCCTCAACCGTGGGGGTTCCCTCCGGCCTCTCCGGGGGCGAACCGTCGTCCGTACCGGCACGGACCGCTCGCGTCACCGCTGCCTACGTGCCCAGCCGGCGGCCGGAGCTCCGTTCCGGCCCGCTCCTCGCACTCGGCCCGGACCCAGGACCGCCCCGGCCGCCCGTAATGCGGTACGGGGCGAGACGTCCGGCGCGATAGGCTCGGGGGACGACGATCGGCAGTGGTGGCAGGACGCGCCGGCCGAGCAGTGACAGGAAGATGCCGGCCGGGACAGGCCCCGGCCGATGCGGGCGACGAGCAGAGAGCGGTGCACTGTGTCCGGTGGAGAGGTGGCCGGTATCCTGGTGGCTGTCTTCTGGGCGATCCTGGTCTCCTTCCTTGCCGTGGTACTGGTGAGGCTGGCCCAGACGCTGAAGGCGACCACCGCCCTGGTGGCGGACGTGACGGAACAGGCGGTTCCGCTGCTCGCCGACGCTTCCGCCACACTGCGCACCGCGCAGACGCAGCTCGACAAGGTCGACGCCATCGCCAGCGACGTCCAGGAGGTCACCTCCAACGCCTCCGCGCTCTCCACCACCGTCGCGTCGACGTTCGGCGGCCCGCTCGTGAAGGTGGCCGCATTCGGCTACGGCGTACGGCAGGCGCTCGGCCGCCGTACCGCCGCGGAGCCGGAACCGGCGCGCCGGACCGTGGTCGTCGGCCGTACCGTGCCGTCCGCCCGTGCCAGGAAGCGGAACGGCCGAAGCTCCCGCGGACAGAAGGACTGACCCAGCGATGTTCCGCCGTACCTTCTGGTTCACCGCCGGCGCAGCCGCCGGCGTCTGGGCCACCACCAAGGTCAACCGAAAGATCCGGCAGCTGACTCCCGAGAGCCTCGCGGCGCAGGCCGCGGACAAGGCGCTCGAGGCGGGCCACAAGCTGAAGGACTTCGCCCTCGACGTGCGTGAGGGCATGGTCAGGCGCGAGGCCGAACTGGGCGGGGCGCTCGGCATCGAGGCACCGGCCGACCCTGAACTCGTCGCCCACCGCACACTCCCCTACAAACCGAACAACCGGAATGAGGACCACTGATGGAGTCGGCTGAAATTCGCCGCCGCTGGCTGAGTTTCTTCGAGGAGCGCGGTCACACCGTCGTGCCTTCGGCGTCGCTCATCGCGGACGACCCGACTCTGCTGCTGGTCCCCGCGGGCATGGTTCCCTTCAAGCCCTACTTCCTCGGTGAGGTCAAGCCGCCCGCCCCGCGCGTCACAAGTGTGCAGAAGTGCGTGCGTACGCCGGACATCGAAGAGGTCGGCAAGACCACCCGGCACGGCACGTTCTTCCAGATGTGCGGCAACTTCTCCTTCGGCGACTACTTCAAGGAAGGCGCCATCGAGTTCGCCTGGGCGGCGCTCACGAACTCCGTGGAGGACGGCGGCTTCGGGCTCGACCCCGAGCGGCTGTGGATCACCGTCTACCTCGACGACGACGAGGCCGAGCAGATCTGGCGCGAGAAGATCGGCGTCCCGGCCGAGCGCATCCAGCGCCTGGGCAAGAAGGACAACTTCTGGTCCATGGGCGTCCCGGGCCCCTGTGGACCGTGCTCCGAGATCAACTACGACCGTGGTCCCGAGTTCGGGGTCGAGGGTGGCCCCGCCGTCAACGACGAGCGTTACGTGGAGATCTGGAACCTGGTCTTCATGCAGTACGAGCGCGGCGCCGGTGACGGCAAGGAAGACTTCCCGATCCTCGGGGACCTGCCGTCGCAGAACATCGACACCGGTCTCGGCCTCGAACGCCTCGCGATGATCCTGCAGGGCGTACAGAACATGTACGAGACCGACACCCTGCGCGTCGTCATGGACAAGGCCACCGAGCTCACCGGTGTGCGCTACGGCGCCGACCACGGTTCCGACGTCTCCCTCCGCGTCGTCGCCGACCACATCCGCACATCGGTGATGCTCATCGGTGACGGCGTCACCCCGGGCAACGAGGGCCGTGGCTACGTCCTGCGCCGCATCATGCGCCGCGCCATCCGCAACATGCGGCTGATGGGCGCCACCGGCCCGGTCGTCCGTGAGCTCGTCGACGTCGTCGTCGACACCATGGGGCAGCAGTACCCGGAGCTGATCACCGACCGCAAGCGCATCGAGACCGTCGCCCTCGCCGAGGAGGCCGCCTTCCTCAAGGCACTCAAGGGCGGCACGAACATCCTCGACACCGCCGTCACCGATACCAAGGCCTTCGGTGGCAAGGTCCTGGCCGGCGACAAGGCGTTCCTGCTCCACGACACCTGGGGCTTCCCGATCGACCTCACGCTGGAGATGGCCGCCGAGCAGGGCCTCGCGGTCGACGAGGACGGCTTCCGCCGTCTGATGAAGGAGCAGCGGGAGCGCGCCAAGGCCGACGCCAAGGCCAAGAAGACCGGGCACGCCGACCTGTCCGCCTACCGCGAGGTCGCCGACAACTCGGGCGTCACCGAGTTCACCGGCTACACCTCCACCGAGGGCGAATCGAAGATCGTCGGTCTGCTCGTCGACGGCGTGCCCTCGCCCGCCGCCACCGAGGGCGACGAGGTCGAGGTCGTCCTCGACCGCACCCCCTTCTACGCCGAGGGCGGCGGCCAGCTCGCAGACCAGGGCCGGATCCGGCTCGAGACAGGCGCCGTCATCCAGATTCGCGACGTGCAGCAGCCCGTCCCGGGCGTCTCGGTCCACAAGGGCTCGGTCCAGGTCGGCGAGGTGACGGTCGGCGCCTCCGCGTTCGCCGCCATCGACAACACCCGCCGCCGTGCCATCGCCCGTGCCCACAGCGCCACGCACCTGACGCACCAGGCGCTGCGCGACGCCCTGGGTCCGACGGCCGCCCAGGCCGGTTCGGAGAACTCGCCCGGACGCTTCCGATTCGACTTCGGCTCGCCCGCCGCCGTACCCGGCACGGTCCTGACCGACGTGGAACAGAAGATCAACGAGGTCCTCTCCCGGGAGCTCGACGTCCAGGCCGAGGTCATGTCCATCGACGACGCCAAGAAGCAAGGCGCCATCGCCGAGTTCGGCGAGAAGTACGGCGAGCGCGTCCGCGTCGTCACCATCGGCGACTTCTCCAAGGAGCTGTGCGGCGGTACGCACGTCGGCAACACCGCCCAGCTGGGCCTGGTGAAGTTGCTCGGCGAGTCCTCCATCGGTTCCGGAGTGCGCCGCATCGAGGCCCTCGTCGGCGTCGACGCGTACAACTTCCTCGCCAGGGAGCACACGGTCGTCGCCCAGCTCCAGGAGCTGCTCAAGGGCCGCCCCGAGGAGCTTCCCGAGAAGATCTCCGCCATGCTCGGCAAGCTGAAGGACGCCGAGAAGGAGATCGAGAAGTTCCGGGGCGAGAAGGTCCTCCAGGCCGCTGCCGGGCTCGTCGACTCCGCCAAGGACGTACGGGGCGTCGCCCTGGTGACCGGCCAGGTCCCGGACGGCACCTCGGCCGACGACCTGCGCAAACTGGTCCTCGATGTCCGCGGGCGCATCCAGGGTGGCCGCCCGGCCGTCGTGGCTCTGTTCACCACGGCCAACGGCCGCCCGCTGACGGTCATCGCCACCAACGAGGCCGCCCGCGAGCGTGGCCTCAAGGCCGGTGACCTGGTGCGCACCGCCGCGAAGACCCTCGGCGGCGGTGGCGGCGGCAAGCCGGACGTCGCCCAGGGCGGTGGCCAGAACCCGGACGCCATCGGTGACGCCGTCGCCGCTGTCGAACGCCTCGTCACCGAGACGGCGTGACGCCGGACATGTCGCAGATGCGCCGTGGACGCCGACTTGCCGTCGATGTCGGCGACGCCCGTATCGGGGTCGCCTCGTGCGACCCCGACGGGATCCTCGCCACGCCGGTGGAGACCGTGCCAGGACGCGACGTCCCGGCTGCCCACCGGCGGCTCGGGGTGATCGTCGAGGAGTACGAGCCGATCGAGGTCATCGTCGGGCTGCCCCGCTCCCTGGGCGGGGGTGAGGGCCCGGCGGCGGCCAAGGTCCGTGCCTTCGCGCAGGTGTTCGCCCGCGCGATCGCACCGATCCCCGTGCGTCTCGTGGACGAGAGGATGACCACAGTGACGGCCACTCAGGGGCTGCGCGCTTCGGGCGTGAAGTCCAAGAAGGGCCGGTCTGTCATCGACCAGGCTGCCGCTGTGGTGATCCTTCAGAACGCTCTGGAGTCCGAACGGGCGTCAGGCTCCGCACCCGGCGAGGGCGTCGAAGTGGTTGTCTGATCGCAATACGGTAACGTTCCGCGCGATGCGCCGGTGTTCGAACAGGCACCGCACAGCAAAGCGAAGAGACGGAGCGTCGTCTCGCGGCTCAAGGGGATCGATGACTGAGTATGGCCGGGGCCCCGGCTCCGAACCGTGGCATCCCGAGGACCCCTTGTACGGGGATCAGGGATGGGGGGGCCAGCAGGCCGACCACGGCCAGGGCCAGTACGAAGGCCAGCAGCAGCCCTACCCGCAGGACCCTTACGCCCAGCAGGGCTACCAGCAGGATGCGTACGCGCAGCAGCAGCAACAACAACATCAGCAGCAACAACATCAGCAGTACGGCGCGCCGCAGGACCCGTACGCGCAGCAGCAGCAGCCGCAGCAGCCCCAGTACGACGGCGGCTGGGACACCGGCCAGCAGCCGGCGATGCCGTACGGGGCCCAGCAGCCCCAGTACGGCAACGAGCCCGGCGGCTACGGCGAACAGGCCGACTACTACGGCACCCCCGAGGCCTACCCTCCGCCGCAGCCCCCGGGCCACCGCGAGCAGGCACCCCAGCAGCAGGGTCAGGACTGGGACCCGGACGGGCCGCAGGAGGAGACGCATCCCTTCTTCACGGGTGCGGACGAGCCTGCCGACGACCGTGACTCCCGTTCCCGCTCCGGCGAGGACGACGAGCACGACGACGACCCGCGTGAGTCCCGCAGGGGCGGCAGCGAGCGTCGCGGCAAGGGCAAGAAGAAGAGCCGCAACGGCTGTGCGTGCCTGGGAGTCGCGGCTGTCCTCGTCGGCGGCCTCGGCGGGGTGGGCTACTTCGGTTACTCGTACTACCAGAGCCAGTTCGGCGCGGCGCCCGACTACGCGGGCGAGGGTACGGGCTCGGTCGAGGTGGAGATCCCGGCCGGTGCGCTCGGCAACGAGATCGCGAGCATTTTGAAGAAGGCGGGCGTCGTGAAGTCCGTCGATTCCTTCATCTCGGCGCAGAACGGGAACCCCAAGGGGGGTTCCATTCAGGCAGGTGTCTATCTCCTGAAGAAGGAGATGTCCGCCGACAGTGCCATTGAATTGATGCTTGACCCGAAGAGCCAGAACGGACTGGTCGTCCCCCCCGGCACGCGCAACGCCAAAGTGTACGAGGCCATCGACGAAAGGCTTGGCCTCGAGGCCGGGACGACCGCGAGGGCCGCCGAAACGAATGCGGGCAGCCTTGGTCTGCCCGACTGGGCGGACAACGACCCGCTCATAAAGGATCCGCTGGAAGGCTTCCTCTATCCGGCCACCTATCCGGTCTCCAAGGGAACGAAGCCCGAGGCCGTGCTGAAGAAGATGGTCAGCCGGGCCAGCGCCGAGTACGACAAGCTCGACCTGGAAGCCTCTGCCGAGAAGCACGATCTGGATGGTCCCTGGCAGGTGATCACGGTCGCGAGTCTCGTCCAGGCCGAGGGGAAGACGCACGATGACTTCCGGAAGATGAGTGAAGTCATCTACAACCGTCTCAAGCCCACCAATACCGAGACGAATCAGTTGCTTCAGTTCGACTCGACGTTCAATTACCTCATGAAGCAGAGCAAGATCAATATCGGCGTGTCCGAGATTCACAAGAACAAGGACCCGTACAACACCTACACGCAGCGTGGTCTCACACCTGGCCCCATCGGCAACCCGGGCACCGACGCGCTGACCGCCGCACTGAACCCGACCGCGGACGGCTGGATCTACTTCGTGGCTACCGACGGGCAGCACAAGACCGAGTTCGCCAAGACCTACGACGACTTCCTGAAACTCAAGGACAAGTTCGATGCCCTCGAATGAGGCTCACAGGGCGGCCGTCCTCGGCTCGCCCATCGCCCACTCCCTCTCCCCGGTCCTGCACCGGGCCGCGTACGCGGAGCTCGGTCTCGACACCTGGTCGTACGAGCGCTTCGACGTGGACGAGGCGGCCCTCCCCGGCTTCGTCGAAGGGCTGGATCGCTCCTGGGCAGGGCTCTCGCTGACCATGCCGCTCAAGCGGGCGATCATCCCGCTGCTGGACGGCATCAGCGACACGGCGGCGTCGGTCGAGACCGTCAACACGGTCGTCTTCACCGAGGACGGCCGACGGGTCGGCGACAACACGGATATCCCCGGCATAGTCGCCGCCCTGCACGAACGCGGCGTCGAGAAGGTCGAGTCCGCAGCCGTTCTCGGCGCGGGTGCCACGGCGTCCTCGGCGCTGGCCGCTCTCGCGGAGATCTGCACCGGGCCGGTCACGGCCTATGTGCGCAGCGCGGCACGCGCCGACGAGATGCGCGGCTGGGGCGATCGTCTCGGTGTCGATGTCAGGATCGCGGACTGGGCCACGGCGGCCGAGGCCCTGTACGCCCCCCTGGTGATCGCCACCACGCCGGCCGGTACCACCGACGCGCTGGCGGACGCAGTTCCCGCGGGACCCGGCACCTTGTTCGACGTACTGTACGAGCCCTGGCCGACCGCGCTGGCCACGCGCTGGTCGTCGGCCGGGGGGACCGTCCTGGGCGGCCTCGACCTCCTCGTCCACCAAGCGGTTCTCCAGGTCGAGCAGATGACCGGACGGAGCCCGGCCCCGGTCGGGGCCATGCGGGTGGCCGGCGAGCAGGCTCTCGCGGCACGGGAACGCCGGTAGGACCGGTCACGGACGGACCGCCGAGCGTCCGTCTGCTGGACCGGCGGCGGGCCATCTCTCCTGATCGTGGGAGGATCGGGGGTGGCGGGCCAGGGCCGCGCACCCGGTCGCGCCGTTGCAGTTACAGGCGCGAGCATGAGGAGCACCGTTGAGCAGGTTGCGCTGGCTGACCGCCGGAGAGTCGCACGGCCCCGCACTGGTGGCGACGCTGGAGGGTCTTCCCGCCGGTATCCCCGTCACCACGGAGATGGTGGCGGACGCGCTCGCCAGGCGACGGCTCGGATACGGGCGCGGCGCCCGGATGAAGTTCGAGAGGGACGAGGTCACCTTCCTCGGCGGCGTCCGGCACGGCCTGACCATGGGCTCGCCCGTCGCCGTCATGGTGGGCAACACCGAGTGGCCCAAGTGGGAGCAGGTCATGTCGGCCGACCCGGTCGATCCCGAGGTGCTGGCCGCGCAGGCCCGTAACGCCCCGCTGACACGCCCCCGGCCCGGCCACGCCGACCTGGCCGGTATGCAGAAGTACGGCTTCGACGAGGCCCGGCCCGTCCTGGAGCGCGCCAGCGCCCGGGAGACCGCGGCACGTGTCGCCCTCGGCGCCGTCGCCCGCTCCTACCTCAAGGAGACCGCGGGCATCGAGATCGTCTCCCACGTCGTCGAGCTGGCCGCGGCCAAGGCGCCCTACGGCGTCCACCCCAAGCCCTCCGACGTCGAGCGGCTCGACGCCGACCCCGTGCGCTGCCTGGACGCCGACGCGTCGAAGGCGATGGTCGCGGAGATCGACCAGGCCCACAAGGACGGTGACACCCTGGGCGGAGTCGTCGAGGTGCTGGCGTACGGCGTCCCCGTCGGGCTCGGTTCGCACGTGCACTGGGACCGCAGGCTCGACGCCCGGCTGGCCGCCGCGCTGATGGGCATCCAGGCCATCAAGGGTGTCGAGGTCGGCGACGGCTTCGACCTCGCCAGGGTGCCTGGCTCCCAGGCGCACGACGAGATCGTGGCCACCGAGGACGGGATCAGGCGCGCCTCCGGCCGCTCCGGCGGCACCGAGGGCGGGCTGACCACGGGTGAGCTGCTGCGGGTCCGCGCCGCGATGAAGCCCATCGCCACCGTGCCCCGTGCGCTCGCCACGGTGGATGTCGTCACCGGTGAGGCGGCCAAGGCACACCACCAGCGCTCGGACGTGTGCGCCGTTCCCGCCGCCGGGATCGTCGCCGAGGCGATGGTCGCGCTGGTCCTGGCCGACGCGGTGGCGGAGAAGTTCGGCGGCGACAGCGTCGCCGAGACCCACCGCAACGTGCAGTCGTACCTCTCCCACCTCCAGATCCGGTGAGCGGCCCGCTGATCGTCCTGGTCGGCCCGATGGGGGTGGGCAAGTCCACCGTGGGTGAACTGCTCGCCGACCGCCTGGGCAGCGCTTACCGTGACACCGACGCGGACGTCGTGGCCACGGCGGGCAAGGCGATTCCCGAGATCTTCTTCGACGAAGGCGAGGAACGCTTCCGCGCTCTGGAGCGGCAGGCGGTGCGGGACGCGATCGACCGGCACACAGGCGTCCTCGCCCTCGGCGGCGGCGCGGTGCTCGACGCGGAGACCCGCGCCCTGCTCGCCGGCCGTCCGGTCGTCTATCTCTCCATGGACGTCGACGAGGCCGTCCGGAGGGTCGGGCTGAACACGGCCCGCCCCCTCCTCGCGGTCAACCCCCGACGGCAGTGGCGCGAGCTCATGGATGCCCGGCGCCCTCTCTACGAAGAGGTGGCCGTCGCCACCGTCGCCACCGACGCACGTACCCCCGACGAGGTCGCTCAGGCGATCCTCGAGGCACTGGAACTGCCGGAGCGTACGGGCGAGTCCGTACCGTCCGGCCAGGAGAACACACGTATGACCGAGCAGGGCACCACGCGCATCCAGATCGCCGGCACGGCAGGCACCGACCCGTACGAGGTGCTCGTCGGCCGGCAGCTCCTGGGCGAGCTGCCGAACCTCATCGGTGACCGTGCCAAGCGGGTCGCCGTCCTGCACCCGGAAGCGCTCGCCGAGACCGGGGAGGCGGTCCGTGAGGACCTCGCCTCCCAGGGCTACGAGGCCATCGCGATCCAGCTGCCGAACGCGGAAGAGGCGAAGACCGTCGAGGTCGCCGCCTACTGCTGGAAGGCGCTCGGCCAGACCGGCTTCACCCGCACCGACGTGATCGTCGGCATCGGCGGCGGCGCCACCACCGACGTCGCGGGCTTCGTCGCCGCGTCCTGGCTGCGCGGGGTGCGCTGGATCGCCGTACCGACGACCGTGCTCGCCATGGTCGACGCGGCGGTCGGCGGCAAGACGGGCATCAACACCGCCGAGGGCAAGAACCTCGTGGGCGCCTTCCACCCGCCGGCCGGGGTGCTCTGCGACCTCGCCGCCCTGGACTCACTGCCGGTCAACGACTACGTCTCCGGCATGGCCGAGATCATCAAGGCCGGCTTCATCGCCGACCCGGTCATCCTCGACCTCGTCGAGGCGGACCCCCAGGGCGCCCGTACGCCCGCCGGACCGCACACCGCCGAGCTGATCGAGCGCTCCATCCGGGTCAAGGCCGAGGTGGTCTCCAGCGACCTCAAGGAGTCCGGGCCGAGGGAGATCCTCAACTACGGCCACACGCTGGCCCACGCCATCGAGAAGAACGAGCGCTACAAGTGGCGCCACGGCGCCGCCGTCTCGGTCGGCATGGTCTTCGCCGCAGAGCTGGGCCGGCTCGCCGGGCGCCTCGACGACGCCACCGCCGACCGGCACCGCGCCGTCCTGGAGTCCGTCGGGCTGCCGCTCACCTACCGCGGTGACCAGTGGCCCAAGCTCCTGGAGAACATGAAGGTCGACAAGAAGTCCCGTGGCGACCTGCTGCGCTTCATCGTCCTGGACGGCATCGGCAAGCCCACCGTGCTGGAGGGCCCCGACCCGGCCATCCTGCTCGCCGCCTACGGGGAGGTCTCCGCATGACGACCCGCAGGGTCTTCGTGCTCAACGGGCCGAACCTCGGACGGCTCGGCTCCCGCGAGCCCGACGTCTACGGTGCGACGTCCTACGCCGGTCTCGTCGACGCCTGCCAGGCCGTCGGCAAGGAACTCGGCTTCGAGGTCGACGTCCGCGAGACCAACGACGAGGGCGAGCTGATCCGCTGGCTCCACGAGGCGGCGGACGGTTCGATTCCGGTCGTTCTCAACCCGGGTGCCTTCACGCACTATTCGTACGGAATGCGCGACGCCGCAGCCCAGCGGACGGCCCCGCTGATCGAGGTGCACATCTCGAATCCGTACGCACGGGAAGAATTCCGCCACACCTCGGTGGTCGCCCCGGTGGCCACCGGTACCGTGGCAGGGTTCGGGATCGGCTCCTACCGGCTCGCCCTGCGCGCCCTGGCCGACGAACTGACGGACTGACACCGGGGCACCTCGTACCTTCCACGCCCGTTCACAGGGTGGCGGCCGGGAGAGGTACGGTTGCCGTCGACCAGCGCCAGTTGCCTGTACGAGACGGAGTGGCCGGATGCAGCACGCAGTGGGGGCCCCGCTGCCGCCGCCCCAGGGTCCCGGAAACGGACCGTGGACGCACCAGGCCCAGCACTCAGGCCACCCCGGCCCCGCCGGGCCGCCGCCTCCCCCCATGGCGCCCGGGCCCCAGCACGCCCCGGTACCGCCCTCCCTCGAGGCCACCGGGCACATCCAGCTGCCGCCCGGCGGGCCCGTCCCGCTGCCCGCGCCGCCCGCGGAGGCGGGCACAGGCGCCGCGACCCTGGCCGTGCTCCTCATCGGGCCGGCCGGGGCCGGCAAGACCACGGTCGCCAAGCTCTGGGCGGCCCGCCGCCGGGTCTCCACCGCACACGTGTCCCTGGACGACGTCCGCGAATGGGTCTGCTCCGGCTTCGCCGACCCGCAGGCCGGGTGGAACGACCACTCCGAGGTGCAGTACCGTCTGGCCCGGCGCACCTGCGGCTTCGCCGCCCGCAATTTCCTGGCCAACGGCATCTCCTGCATCGTCGACGACGCCGTCTTCCCCGACAGGCCCGTCGTCGGCCTCGGCGGCTGGAAGCGCCACGTGGGTCCCGGGCTGCTGCCCGTGGTCCTCCTGCCCGGCCTGGAGGTCGTCCTCGAGCGCAACGCGGCCCGCAGCGGGAACCGCAGGCTCTCCGACGAGGAAGTCGCCCGGATCCACGGCCGCATGGCCGGCTGGTACGGCTCCGGTCTGCCGATCATCGACAACTCCACCTACGACGTCGAGACGACCGCACGGGTTCTCGACGACGTCCTGGCCCGCTCCATAGCCAGCCCACCGGCCTGGTGACGACCGCGCGGGCCCACGGTCGGGTGCGCTGACCGGGCGGGGCCCCACCGGCGCTCGTAGGCTCGGAACATGTCAGAGGTGTACGCCGTCCGACGCGGACTGCTGCGTGACCGGTACGCCGCCACCGGATCCGCGGCCGCTCTGGTCTCCAGCCCCGCCAACGTCCGCTATCTCGCGGGCGGAGCACCGCCCGGCGCCGTGCTGCTGCTCGGCCCCGGCGAGGACGTCCTGCTCTGCCCCCGCGCACCGGCCGGGGATCCCGCCCGCGGGCGCCCCGACGAGCAACTGCGGCTGAGGGTCCTTCCCGAGGCCGGCGGCGACCCGGTGGTCGAGGCGGCCGGCCTCGCCGGCGGCCTGGACGCCGATTACCTCGCGGTCGAGGAACACTATCTGACCGTCTCCCGCCACCGTGCCATGAGTTCCGCGGCCCCCGGCCTGCGCCTGAGCGATCTCGGCAGCACGGTGGAGCAGCTGCGCCTGGTGAAGGACGAGGAGGAGATCGCCTGTCTGCGGATCGCTGCGGAGATCACCGACCAGGCGCTCGGCGAACTCCTCGAATCCATCCTGGTGGGGCGCACGGAACGCCATCTGGCCCTGGAGCTCGAGCGCCGGCTGGTGGACCACGGTGCCGACGGCCCGGCCTTCGCCACCTCCGTGGGGACAGGCCCCCACTCGGGGCTGGGCCGCCACCGGCCCACCGACCGCAGGGTCGAGGAAGGCGATTTCCTTTCCGTCTGCCTGGGCGCCAACTACGGTGGATACCGCTGTGAGATCGGCCGGACGTTCGTCATCGGGACCAGCCCCGCGGACTGGCAGATCGAGCTCTACGACCTTGTTTTCGCCGCTCAGCGGGCCGGACGCGAGGCTCTCGTCCCCGGCGCGGCCTACCGTGACGTGGACCACGCGGCCCGCCATCTCCTGGACTCGGCGGGTCACTCGGACGGTCTCCAGCCCAGCACCGGGCACGGGGTCGGACTCGAAATCGACGAGGACCCGCAGTTGGCACCGACAGCCATGGGTAAACTGGACGCTTGCGTGCCGGTCACCGTCGAACCGGGGGTCCACCTCCCGGGCCGGGGCGGTGTCCGGATCGATGACACGCTCGTCGTGCGCCCCGAGGCGGACGGCGGACCCGAGCTACTCACCATTACGACCAAGGAGCTGCTCGCGCTCTAGAGAACTCCTCGCGGAGACTCCGGCGCGCATCCTTGGCCGTCCACCAGCTTCAGTCCAGGAGATTCCGCAACCGTGGCTTCCACGAACGACCTCAAGAACGGCCTGGTGCTCAAGCTCGACGGAGGCCAGCTCTGGTCCGTCGTCGAGTTCCAGCACGTCAAGCCCGGCAAGGGCCCCGCCTTCGTGCGCACCAAGCTCAAGAACGTGCTCTCCGGCAAGGTCGTCGACAAGACGTTCAACGCCGGCGTGAAGGTCGAGACGGCCACCATTGACCGCCGCGACATGCAGTTCTCGTACATGGACGGCGAGTACTTCGTCTTCATGGACATGGACACGTACGACCAGCTCATGGTCGACCGCAAGGCCGTCGGTGACGCCGCCAACTTCCTGATCGAGGGCTTCACCGCCTCCGTCGCGCAGCACGAGGGCGAGGTGCTCTACGTCGAGCTGCCCGCCGCGGTCGAGCTGACCATCCAGCACACCGACCCGGGCGTCCAGGGCGACCGCTCCACCGGCGGCTCCAAGCCCGCCACCCTGGAGACCGGTTACGAGATCGGTGTCCCGCTCTTCATCACGACCGGCGAGAAGATCAAGGTCGACACCCGTACGGGCGACTACCTCGGCCGGGTGAACAGCTAACCGTGGCTGCCCGGAACAAGGCCCGCAAGCGCGCCTTCCAGATCCTTTTCGAGGCCGACCAGCGCGGTGAGTCCGTGCAGACGGTCCTCGCGGACTGGGTACGGCTCTCGCGGACCGACGACCGTCAGCCGCCGGTCGGTGAGTTCACGATGGAGCTGGTCGAGGGGTACGCGCAGTACGCGGACCGGATCGACGACCTCATCGTCACCTACGCCGTGGACTGGGAGATCGACCGTATGCCGGTCGTCGACCGGAGCATTCTGCGGCTCGGCGCGTACGAGCTGATCTGGATGGACTCCACCCCGGACGCCGTGGTGATCGACGAGGCGGTCCAGCTCGCCAAGGAGTTCTCCACGGACGACTCCCCGGCCTTCGTGAACGGCCTGCTGGCCCGGTTCAAGGACCTCAAGCCGAATCTCCGCCGGGAGCAGTAACCTCCCCGGCGGCTTCGAGCCGGACGAAGAGCCCACGGTCGCATGTGACCGTGGGCTCTTCGGCGTGACCGTGCGGTGGCCGCGGGCGGCGCCGGGGTAAAGGAAACGCCGGGCCGGCGGGTCCTCAGGACCCCGCCGGCCCGGCGGCAGTGTGTGGTGGGGCGGGTCAGCCCTCGTCGTGGGCCACCGCGCGACGCGCGTCGGCGTCCAGCACACCCCAGCTGATCAGCTGTTCCGTGAGCACGGAAGGCGACTGGTCGTAGATCACGGCCAGCGTGCGCAGGTCGTCCTGGCGGATGGAGAGGACCTTGCCGTTGTAGTCGCCGCGCTGGCTCTGGATCGTCGCGGCGTAACGCTGGAGAGGACCGGCCTTCTCCTGCGGCACGTGGGCGAGGCGCTCCAGGTCGAGGACCAGCTTCGGCGGCGGCTCGGCGGCACCGCCGGGGGTCGTGCCGGGCAGGAGCTCCTGCACCGGAACGCCGTAGAAGTCGGCCAGCTCGGCAAGGCGCTGCACGGTCACGGCGCGGTCGCCGCGCTCGTAGGAACCGACCACGACGGCCTTCCAGCGGCCCTGCGACTTCTCCTCCACGCCGTGGAGGGAGAGGCCCTGCTGGGTGCGGATGGCGCGGAGCTTGGCCCCGAGCTGCTTTGCGTATTCGCTGGACATAAGGCTCCCCGGACGCTGGAACATTCTGCGGCTGGGCCGCGTGGCTGGTAACTCACTGTGAGGTTACGCAGCGTTACTTGGCTGCGTCAAGCCGAAAGGTCCGGAACTGTCTCCTCCCGGGGGTGGGGCCAGGGCCTCACCCAAGCCCTGGTAACGTGGGTGAGGCAATTTTCGACGTCCTTTAACGTCCGTCCAGTGAGGCGGAGAAGGAGGTCCGTTTCTTATGGACGCACAGCATGACCACACCGGCAATGCGGCACGCCCCGTTCTCGAGGCTCCCGACATCGCCCGGGTACTGACCCGCATCGCCCACGAGATCGTCGAACGAGCCAAGGGCGCCGACGACGTGGTGCTGCTCGGCATCCCGACGCGAGGGGTTTTCCTCGCCGATCGGCTCGCCGGAAAGCTCGAAGAGATCACCGGCCGGAAGACGCCGGTCGGGTCGCTCGACATCACCATGTACCGCGACGATCTGCGGATGCGCCCGGCGCGCGCCCTGGGACGCACCGAGATCCCCGGTGAGGGCATCGAAAACCGTCTCGTCGTGCTGGTCGACGACGTGCTCTTCTCCGGCCGCACGATCCGCGCCGCACTTGACGCGCTCGGCGACATCGGCCGGCCGCGCGCCGTGCAGCTCGCGGTCCTCGTCGACCGCGGACACCGGGAACTCCCGATCCGTGCCGACTACGTCGGCAAGAACCTCCCCACGTCGCTGCGGGAGACGGTCAAGGTCCAGCTCTCCGAGGAGGACGGACGCGACGCCGTACTGCTCGGCGTCAAGCAGACCGTCCCGGCAGGCGAGCAGTAGTCGAGTCCCGTTCCGTGCGCCCACCGGCCGCACGGCTGCTTCCGCACGCCCGCTGCCTGATCCCTCCACCCTTCACGGAGACTCCCAGATGCTGCGCCCTCCCGGGGACACCCCCCGGACTCCCCGCCACCTCATCTCGGCCGCGGACCTCACCCGCGACGACGCCGTCCTGATCCTCGACACCGCCGAGGAGATGGCCAGGGTCGCGGACCGGCCGATCAAGAAGCTCCCCACTCTGCGTGGACGAACGGTCGTCAACCTTTTCTTCGAGGACTCGACCCGGACCCGGATCTCGTTCGAGGCCGCCGCCAAGCGCCTCTCGGCCGACGTCATCAACTTCTCCGCGAAGGGCTCGTCCGTCTCCAAGGGCGAATCGCTCAAGGACACCGCCCTGACCCTGGAGGCCATGGGCGCCGACGCCGTCGTCATCCGGCACGGCGCCTCCGGTGCCCCGTACCGCCTCGCGACCTCGGGCTGGATCGACAGCGCGGTCGTCAACGCCGGTGACGGCACCCACGAGCACCCCACCCAGGCTCTGCTGGACGCGTTCACGATGCGCCGCAGGCTGGTCGGGCCCGACGCGGGCATCGGCCGCGACCTCGAAGGCCGCCGGATCACGATCGTCGGCGACATCCTGCACAGCCGCGTGGCCCGCTCCAACGTCCACCTGTTGCACACGCTCGGTGCGCACGTCACGCTGGTGGCCCCGCCCACCCTCGTCCCGGTCGGCGTCGAGCAGTGGCCCTGCGACGTCAGCTACCGCCTCGACGACGTGCTGCCGGGGTCGGACGCCGTCATGATGCTCCGTGTGCAGCGCGAGCGCATGAACGCCGCCTACTTCCCGACCGAGCGGGAGTACTCCCGCCGCTACGGCCTGGACGGCGAACGCATGGCGAGGATGCCGGAGCACGCCATCGTGATGCACCCCGGCCCGATGGTCCGCGGCATGGAGATCACGGCCGAGGTCGCGGACTCCGACCGCTGCACCGCCGTCGAACAGGTCGCCAACGGCGTCTCCACCCGCATGGCCGTCCTGTACCTGCTGCTCGGCGGTTCCGAGACCGCTCTGCCCTCCGCCTCCGCCCGTACCGAGGAGAACAAGTAACCATGAGCAAGATCCTGATCCGCGGTGCGAAGGTTCTCGGCGGCGAGCCGCAGGACGTCCTCATCGACGGCGAGACCGTCGTCGGGACCGGCACCGGCATCGAGGCCGGCGACGCCACAGTGATCGAGGCTGCGGGCCAGATCCTGCTGCCCGGCCTCGTCGACCTGCACACCCACCTGCGCGAGCCCGGCCGCGAGGACTCCGAGACCGTCCTCACCGGCACCAAGGCCGCGGCGGTCGGCGGATTCACCGCCGTCCACGCCATGGCCAACACCTTCCCCGTCGCCGACACCGCCGGTGTCGTCGAGCAGGTCTGGCGGCTCGGCAAGGAGTCCGGCTACTGCGACGTGCAGCCCGTCGGCGCCGTCACCGTAGGCCTGGAGGGCAAGCAGCTCGCCGAGCTCGGCGCGATGCACGACTCCGCCGCCGGAGTGAAGGTCTTCTCGGACGACGGCAAGTGCGTCGACGACGCCGTGATCATGCGCCGCGCCCTGGAGTACGTGAAGGCGTTCGACGGTGTCGTCGCCCAGCACGCCCAGGAGCCCCGCCTCACCGAGGGCGCCCAGATGAACGAGGGCGTCGTCTCGGCCGAGCTCGGACTCGGCGGCTGGCCCGCCGTCGCCGAGGAGTCGATCATCGCCCGCGATGTCCTCCTCGCCGCCCACGTCGGCTCCCGGGTGCACATCTGTCACCTCTCGACCGCCGGCTCCGTGGAGATCGTCCGCTGGGCCAAGTCCAAGGGCTGGAACGTCACCGCCGAGGTCACCCCGCACCACCTGCTGCTCACCGATGAGCTCGTACGGACCTACAACCCGGTCTACAAGGTGAACCCGCCGCTGCGCACCGAGGCCGACGTCATGGCCCTGCGCGAAGCCCTCGCCGACGGCACCATCGACTGCGTGGCCACCGACCACGCGCCGCACCCGCACGAGGACAAGGACTGTGAGTGGGCCGCCGCCGCCATGGGCATGGTGGGTCTGGAGACCGCGCTCTCCGTGGTCCAGCAGACCATGGTGGACACCGGCCTCCTCGACTGGGCGGGCGTCGCCGACCGCATGTCGTTCCGCCCCGCGGCCATCGGCAGGCTCGAAGGACACGGCCGGCCCGTCTCGGCGGGTGAGCCCGCCAACCTCACTCTGGTCGATCCGGCATACCGTGGAGCCGTGGACCCCGCGGGCTTCGCCTCCCGCAGCCGCAACACTCCGTACGAGGGTCGCGAGCTGCCCGGCCGAGTGACCCACACCTTCCTGCGGGGCCGTGCCACGGTCGTCGACGGGAAGCTCGCGTGACAACACTCCGCCCTGATTTTCAGCTGTACCGACTGGCCGCCGAGCAGAAGTCGGCCGAAGTGACGGACTGGTCCGCCCGCATCAGCTGGGTCCTCGGACTGATCGTCTTCATCGCCTTCGTCTACTGGCTGATGCGCCAGGGATGGAAGTGGCGAGGGAGCCTGCAGTCCGGACTGCCCGAGCTCGCGATCACCCCCGAAGGGTTCGCGGACGGCGAGACGCTGCTCACACTGACCGGCCGCTACCACGCCTCGACGACCGCCGGGCAGTGGCTCGACCGGATCGTCGCGCACGGTCTCGGCACCCGCAGCCGGGTCGAGCTGACCCTCACGGAGCAGGGCCTCGAGGTCGTACGCCCCGGGGCGGCCGACTTCTTCGTACCGGCCGCCGCACTGCGCGAGGCCAGGCTCGACAAGGCGCTCGCCGGCAAGGTCCTGCCCGAGGGCGGCCTCCTGGTCATCACCTGGGCGCACGGCGACCGGCTGATCGACTCGGGCTTCCGCTCCGACCACGCGGCCGAGCACCAGGCCTGGGTCGACACCGTCAACCACCTCACCAGCACTACGGAAGGCACCGCACGATGACGATCTCCACCCGGGGAGCCGGAAAAGCTCCCGCCGTACTCGTCCTGGAGGACGGCCGCTCCTTCCGCGGCCGCGCCTACGGGGCCGTGGGGGAGACCTTCGGCGAGGCCGTGTTCTCGACCGGCATGACCGGTTACCAGGAAACGCTGACCGATCCCTCGTACCACCGCCAGGTCGTCGTCATGACAGCCCCGCACGTCGGCAACACCGGCGTGAACGACGAGGACCACGAGTCGAAGCGGATCTGGGTCTCCGGCTACGTCGTGCGCGACCCCGCCCGGGTGCCCTCCAACTGGCGCTCCCGCCGGTCGCTGGACGAGGAGCTGGCGAGCCAGGGAGTCGTCGGCATCAGCGGCATCGACACCCGTGCGCTCACCCGCCACCTGCGTGAGCGCGGCGCGATGCGCGTCGGCATCTTCTCGGGGAACGCCATCCAGGACGAGGGTGTGCTGCTCGCCAAGGTGCGCCAGGCCCCCGAGATGGCCGGTGCCGACCTCGCGGCCGAGGTCGCCACCAAGGAGGCGTACGTCGTCCCCGCCGTCGGCACCAGGAAGTTCACCGTCGCGGCGATCGACCTCGGCATCAAGGGCATGACCCCGCACCGCATGGCCGAGCGCGGCATCGAGGTGCACGTCCTGCCCGCCACCGCCACGCTGGACGAGGTGTACGCGGTGCGGCCCGACGGAGTCTTCTTCTCCAACGGCCCCGGCGACCCGTCCACCGCCGACCACCCCGTCGCCCTCATGAAGGGTGTCCTGGAGCAGAAGACACCCCTCTTCGGTATCTGCTTCGGCAACCAGATCCTCGGCCGATCGCTCGGCTTCGGTACCTACAAGCTGAAGTACGGCCACCGGGGCATCAACCAGCCCGTGCAGGACCGCACGACCGGCAAGGTCGAGGTCACCGCGCACAACCACGGCTTCGCCGTCGACGCACCCCTCGACAAGGTCTCCGACACGGAGTTCGGCCGCGCCGAGGTCTCCCACGTATGCCTGAACGACCAGGTCGTCGAAGGGCTCCAGCTGCTCGACCAGCCGGCCTTCAGCGTCCAGTACCACCCCGAAGCAGCCGCGGGCCCGCATGACGCCGCGTACCTCTTCGACCGGTTCGTCGAGCTCATGCGAGACAACAATCAGTCCAGCGTCACCCTGAGGGAGGGCCAGCGTGCCTAAGCGCTCCGATATCCAGTCCGTCCTGGTCATCGGCTCCGGTCCGATCGTCATCGGGCAGGCCGCCGAGTTCGACTACTCCGGCACCCAGGCCTGTCGCGTGCTCAAGGCCGAGGGCCTGCGCGTCATCCTGGTGAACTCCAACCCGGCGACGATCATGACCGACCCGGAGATCGCCGACGCCACGTACGTCGAGCCGATCACCCCCGAGTTCGTCGAGAAGATCATCGCCAAGGAGCGCCCCGACGCGCTGCTCCCGACCCTGGGCGGCCAGACCGCTCTCAACACCGCGATCTCCATGCACGACAACGGTGTGCTGGAGAAGTACGGCGTCGAGCTCATCGGCGCCAACGTCGAGGCCATCAACAAGGGCGAGGACCGAGACCTCTTCAAGGGCGTCGTCGAGGCCGTCAAGGCGAAGATCGGGTACGGCGAGTCCGCCCGCTCCGTCATCTGCCACACCATGGACGACGTCATCTCGGGCGTCGACACGCTCGGCGGTTACCCCGTAGTCGTCCGCCCCTCCTTCACGATGGGCGGCGCCGGCTCCGGCTTCGCCCACGACGAGGAGGAGCTCCGCCGCATCGCCGGACAGGGTCTCACCCTCTCGCCGACCACCGAGGTGCTCCTTGAGGAGTCCATCCTCGGCTGGAAGGAGTACGAGCTGGAGCTGATGCGCGACAAGAACGACAACGTCGTGGTCGTCTGCTCCATCGAGAACTTCGACCCGATGGGGGTCCACACCGGCGACTCCATCACGGTCGCCCCGGCGATGACGCTCACCGACCGTGAGTACCAGCGGCTGCGTGACATCGGCATCGCGATCATCCGAGAGGTCGGCGTCGACACCGGCGGCTGCAACATCCAGTTCGCGATCGACCCTGCCGACGGCCGGGTCATCGTGATCGAGATGAACCCGCGCGTCTCCCGCTCCTCGGCGCTCGCCTCGAAGGCCACCGGCTTCCCGATCGCGAAGATCGCCGCCAAGCTGGCCGTCGGCTACACGCTCGACGAGATCCCCAACGACATCACCGAGAAGACGCCGGCCTCCTTCGAGCCGACGCTCGACTACGTCGTCGTCAAGGCCCCGCGCTTCGCCTTCGAGAAGTTCCCGTCCGCCGACTCCACCCTCACCACCACCATGAAGTCGGTGGGCGAGGCCATGGCGATCGGCCGCAACTTCACCGAGGCCCTGCAGAAGGCCCTGCGCTCCCTGGAGAAGAAGGGCTCGCAGTTCGCCTTCACCGGCGAGCCCGGCGACAAGGCCGAGCTGCTCGCCGAGGCGGTCCGCCCCACGGACGGCCGCATCAACACCGTGATGCAGGCGATCCGCGCCGGCGCCACCCAGGAGGAGGTCTTCGACGCCACGAAGATCGACCCCTGGTTCGTCGACCAGCTCTTCCTGATCAAGGAGATCGCCGACGAGCTGGCCGCCACCGAGCGCCTCGACGTCGACCTGCTCGCCGAGGCCAAGCGGCACGGCTTCTCCGACGCCCAGATCGGCGAGATCCGCGACCTGCGTGAGGACGTCGTGCGCGAGGTCCGGCACGCGCTCGGCATTCGCCCGGTCTACAAGACGGTCGACACCTGCGCCGCGGAGTTCGCCGCGAAGACGCCGTACTTCTACTCCAGTTACGACGAGGAGAGCGAGGTCGCGCCCCGCACCAAGCCCGCGGTGATCATCCTCGGCTCCGGCCCGAACCGCATCGGTCAGGGCATCGAGTTCGACTATTCGTGCGTCCACGCCTCCTTCGCCCTGAGCGACGCGGGTTACGAGACCGTGATGGTCAACTGCAACCCGGAGACCGTCTCCACGGACTACGACACCTCCGACCGGCTGTACTTCGAGCCGCTCACCCTCGAGGACGTCCTGGAGATCGTGCACGCCGAGTCGCTGGCCGGCCCGATCGCCGGTGTCATCGTGCAGCTCGGCGGCCAGACGCCGCTCGGCCTCGCGCAGGCACTCAAGGACAACGGCGTGCCCGTCGTGGGGACCTCCCCCGAGGCGATCCACGCCGCCGAGGACCGGGGCGCCTTCGGCCGCGTGCTCGCCGAGGCCGGTCTGCCGGCCCCCAAGCACGGCACCGCCACCACCTTCGCCGAGGCCAAGGCCATCGCCGACGAGATCGGCTACCCCGTCCTCGTACGCCCCTCGTACGTGCTCGGCGGCCGCGGCATGGAGATCGTCTACGACGAGACCCGTCTGTCCTCGTACATCTCCGAGTCCACCGAGATCAGCCCCACCCGCCCCGTCCTGGTGGACCGCTTCCTCGACGACGCGATCGAGATCGACGTCGACGCGCTCTACGACGGCACCGAGCTCTACCTCGGCGGTGTCATGGAGCACATCGAGGAGGCCGGCATCCACTCCGGCGACTCCGCCTGCGCACTGCCCCCGATCACCCTCGGCGGCTTCGACATCAAGCGGCTGCGCGCCTCCACCGAGGGCATCGCCAAGGGCGTCGGCGTACGCGGACTGATCAACATCCAGTTCGCGCTCTCCGGCGACATCCTCTACGTCCTCGAAGCCAACCCGCGCGCCTCGCGGACCGTCCCCTTCACCTCGAAGGCGACCGCGGTCCCGCTCGCGAAGGCCGCCGCCCGCATCTCGCTGGGCGCGACCGTCGCGGAGCTGCGCGCCGAGGGCCTGCTGCCGAAGCACGGCGACGGCGGCACCCTGCCGCTGGACGCGCCGATCTCCGTCAAGGAGGCCGTCATGCCGTGGTCGCGCTTCCGCGACATCCACGGTCGCGGCGTCGACACGGTCCTGGGCCCCGAGATGCGCTCCACCGGTGAAGTCATGGGCATCGACTCGGTGTTCGGCACGGCGTACGCCAAGTCGCAGGCCGGTGCCTACGGCCCGCTGCCGACCAAGGGCCGTGCCTTCATCTCCGTCGCCAACCGCGACAAGCGCTCGATGATCTTCCCGGCGCGCGAGCTCGTCGCGCACGGTTTCGAGCTGATGGCGACATCGGGCACGGCCGAGGTCCTCAGGCGCAACGGCATCAACGCCGCCGTCGTGCGCAAGCAGTCCGAGGGTGAGGGTCCGAACGGCGAGAAGACCATCGTCCAGCTGATCCACGACGGCGAGGTCGACCTCATCGTCAACACCCCGTACGGAACGGGCGGCCGGCTCGACGGCTACGAGATCCGCACCGCGGCCGTCGCCCGGTCCGTGCCGTGCCTCACCACGGTCCAGGCGCTCGCCGCCGCCGTCCAGGGCATCGACGCGCTCAACCACGGTGGCGTCGGCGTACGTTCCCTCCAGGAACACGCGGAACATCTGACCGCGGCCCGCGACTAGGCAAGACGGCAAGGGGGACACCGGAAACGGTGTCCCCCTCTTCATGAGGACACCTGTGATGTACAAATTCTTCTTCCAGCTGGTCTTCAAGCGGATGGACCCCGAGCAGGCCCACCACCTGGCCTTCCGCTGGATCCGCCTCGCCGCCCGGACGCCCGTACTGCGCACCTTCGTGGCCGCCGCGCTCGCGCCCCGCTTCGAGGAACTGCGCACCGAGGCGCTCGGCCTGCGGATGCACGGCCCCTTCGGGCTCGCCGCCGGCTTCGACAAGAACGCCGTAGCGATCGACGGCATGTCGATGCTCGGCTTCGACCACATCGAGATCGGCACGGTCACCGGCGAGCCGCAGCCCGGCAACCCGAAGAAGCGGTTGTTCCGCCTCGTCGCCGACCGGGCGCTGATCAACCGCATGGGCTTCAACAACGAGGGCTCCGCGGCCGTGGCCGAGCGCCTCGCCGCCCGCACCCCGGTCTTCCGCACGACCGTCGGCGTCAACATCGGCAAGACCAAGGCCGTCCCCGAGGGCGAAGCCGTGGGCGACTACGTGAAATCCACCGAGCGGCTCGCCGCCCACGCCGACTACCTCGTCGTGAACGTCTCCTCGCCCAACACGCCCGGCCTGCGCAACCTCCAGGCCACCGAGGCGCTCCGCCCGCTGCTCACCGCGGTCCGCGAGGCCGCCGACCGCACCGTCACCGGCCGACGGGTCCCGCTGCTCGTCAAGATCGCCCCGGACCTCGCGGACGAGGACGTCGACGCGGTCGCCGACCTCGCCGTCGAGCTCGGCCTGGACGGCATCATCGCCACCAACACCACGCTCGCCCGCGACAGCCTCGGCCTGAGGTCAGCGGCGTCCTTGGCCGAGGAGACCGGCGGACTCTCCGGCGCCCCCCTCAAGGGGCGCTCCCTGGAGGTCCTGAGCCGCCTGTACGCCCGTGTGGGGACCCGGATCACCCTGGTGGGCGTCGGGGGCATCGAGAACGCCGAGGACGCCTGGCAGCGCATCCTGGCCGGCGCCACGCTCGTCCAGGGCTACAGCGCCTTCATCTACGAGGGCCCGCTCTACGCCCGCGCGATCCACAAGGGCCTGGCCGCCCGCCTGGCCGCATCTCCGTACGCCACCCTCGCCGAAGCCGTCGGCGCCGAGACCCGGAAGAAGGCCATGCAGTGACCCCTGAACCCTTCGGTGCGCGCCTGCGCCACGCCATGGACACCCGCGGGCCGCTCTGCGTCGGCATCGACCCGCACGCCTCCCTGCTCACCTCCTGGGGCCTGAACGACGACATCGCGGGCCTCGAGCGCTTCACGCGTACGGTCGTCGAGGCGCTGGCCGACCGGGTCGCCGTCCTCAAACCGCAGTCCGCGTTCTTCGAGCGCTTCGGATCGCGCGGTACCGCCGTGCTGGAGAAGGCCGTCGAAGAGGCCCGCGCGGCGGGGGCCCTCGTGCTCATGGACGCCAAGCGCGGCGACATCGGCTCCACGATGGGCGCCTACGCGGCGACCTACCTCGACAAGGACTCGCCGCTGTTCTCCGACGCGGTCACCGTCTCGCCGTACCTCGGCTTCGGCTCGCTGCGCCCGGCGCTCGACGCGGCCGCGGTCTCCGGCTCGGGTGTCTTCGTGCTCGCCCTCACCTCCAACCCGGAGGGCGCCGAGGTCCAGCGCGCCACCGCGGCCGACGGGCGTTCGCTGGCCCAGCTGATGCTGGACCACATGGCGGCCGAGAACGCGGGCGCGACGCCCCTCGGGTCCGTCGGCGCCGTGGTCGGCGCCACGCTCGGGGACGTCGGCGCCGATCTGTCGATCAACGGTCCGCTGCTCGCCCCCGGCATCGGCGCCCAGGGCGCCACCCCCGCGGATCTGCCTCGCGTCTTCGGCACCGCGGTAGGCAACGTGGTGCCGAGCGTGAGCCGGGGCGTGCTGCGTCATGGACCGGACGCGTCAGGGCTGCGCGAAGCCGCCGGACGGTTCGCGGACGAGGTCCGTACGGCCGTCTCGGAAAGCTGACCATGCCACGTAACAGCCTGTTGACGGAATCCTGACCAAAATTCTTGGTGGTTATGGCCGGAATGTCCGGGTCGGTGGAGGCTGACCAGGACTTTTCGTCTGTTCTCGCTGACTCAGGCGGCCTTGGCCGCTAGTCTCCGTCGAGGGCCAACGAGCACAGGTTGTTCGTTGCTCACCAGGTGTGGAGCCACCAGGTTCCGCACCGGTCCGTATCCGACAGATCGACATCCGAGGTGACGTAGGCGTGGCTCTTCCGCCCCTTACCCCTGAACAGCGCGCAGCCGCGCTCGAAAAGGCCGCCGCGGCTCGCCGGGAGCGGGCCGAGGTCAAGAATCGACTCAAGCACTCCGGCGCCTCGCTCCATGAGGTCATCAAGCAGGGCCGGGAGAACGACGTCATCGGCAAGATGAAGGTCTCCGCCCTCCTGGAGTCCCTGCCGGGCGTGGGCAAGGTCCGCGCCAAGCAGATCATGGAGAGGCTCGGCATTTCCGAGAGCCGCCGGGTCCGGGGTCTTGGCTCCAACCAGATCGCATCCCTGGAGCGTGAGTTCGGCGGCAGCGCCGCCTGACGTTCTCAGGCACTCCTGAGAACCTGGATAATCGCACCATGGCTGCAACATCCCGGGGGACGTCCCCCGTACCCCCGGACGCACGTCCGCGGCTGACCGTGCTCTCCGGCCCCTCGGGGGTCGGCAAGAGCACGGTCGTCGCTCATATGCGCAAGGTTCACCCCGAGGTATGGCTCTCGGTGTCCGCCACGACCCGTAAGCCCCGCCCCGGCGAGCGCGACGGTGTCCACTACTTCTTCGTGGAAGACGAGGAGTTCGACAAGCTGGTCGCCAACGGCGAGCTGCTGGAGTGGGCCGAATTCGCGGGCAACCGCTACGGCACGCCCCGCCGGGCCGTGCTCGACCGCCTGGAGGCGGGCGAGCCGGTGCTGCTGGAGATCGACCTGCAGGGCGCCCGGCTGGTCCGCCAGACGATGCCCGAGGCGCAGCTCGTCTTCCTCGCACCGCCCAGCTGGGACGAGCTGGTACGCCGGCTCACCGGCCGCGGGACGGAGGCGCCCGACGTCATCGAGCGCCGTCTCACGGCGGCGAAGGTCGAGCTGGCCGCCGAGGCCGAGTTCGACACGACGCTCGTCAACACCTCCGTCGAGGACGTGGCACGCGAGCTGCTAACGTTGATGCTGCAGGCTTCCGGCCTCCGCGGTACCGACGACTGACCTCGCCGCTCCTCACCACACCGCGGACGCAGAGCATCACCACTGCGGAACCAGCATGATCAAAGATCTCTTTGATCTCTATCCCCTTCGGAAGGCAGAGAGTGTCCTCTTCCATCACCACGCCCGAGGGCATCATCAACCCCCCGATTGATGAGCTCCTCGAGGCCACCGACTCGAAGTACAGCCTCGTGATCTACGCCGCCAAGCGCGCGCGCCAGATCAACGCGTACTACTCGCAGCTCGGTGAAGGCCTCCTCGAGTACGTCGGTCCGCTCGTCGACACGCACGTGCACGAGAAGCCGCTCTCGATCGCGCTCCGCGAGATCAACGCGGGTCTGCTGACCTCCGAGGCCATCGAGGGCCCCGCGCAGTAAGCAGGCGGTACGCAGGAAACGCACCTTCACCACAGGCCCGGCGGACGGTATCCGCCGGGCCTGTGGTGTGCCCGCCCCGGAGACCCGGCTGAGCGCGTCCGGGGCGGTGAGGCAGCATGGAGTGCGTACGTCATGAGGCCGCACGTGAGTGCGGCCAGACACGAGTGCGGGGAGACGCAGTGGACAAGCCGAAGGTCGTCCTGGGGGTCAGCGGCGGCATCGCCGCGTACAAGGCGTGCGAACTGCTGCGCAGGCTGACCGAGTCCGGCCACGACGTACGGGTCGTCCCGACCGACGCGTCGCTGAACTTCGTCGGAGCGGCCACCTGGTCCGCCCTCTCCGGGAATCCCGTGTCGACCGAGGTCTGGGAGAGCGTGCACGAGGTGCCCCACGTCCGGATCGGCCAGGGGGCCGATCTCGTCGTGGTCGCCCCCGCCACCGCCGACATGCTGGCCAAGGCCGCCCACGGCCTGGCCGACGACCTCCTCACCAACACCCTGCTCACCGCACGCTGCCCGGTCGTCTTCGCACCCGCGATGCACACCGAGATGTGGGAGCACCCCGCCACCCAGGAGAACGTCGCCACTCTGCGCCGCCGTGGCGCCGTCGTCATCGAGCCCGCCGTCGGCCGGCTCACCGGTGTCGACACGGGCAAGGGCCGGCTGCCCGACCCGGGGGAGATCTTCGAGGTCTGCCGACGCGTCCTGACCCGCGGACCCGGCACCCCCGACCTCGCGGGCCGGCACGTGGTGATCAGCGCGGGCGGCACCCGTGAGCCGCTCGACCCGGTGCGCTACCTGGGCAACCGGTCCTCGGGCAAGCAGGGCTACGCCCTCGCCCGCACCGCCGTCGCGCGTGGCGCCCGGGTGACGCTGATCGAGGCCAACACGGGGCTCCCGGACCCGGCGGGCGCCGACGTCGTGCGTGCCGGGACCGCCGTGCAGCTGCGCGAGGCCGTGCTGAAGGCGGCGGCCGACGCCGATGTGGTGGTGATGGCCGCGGCGGTCGCCGACTTCCGGCCCGCCGCCTACGCGACGGGGAAGATCAAGAAGAAGGACGGCCAGGAGCCCGCCCCCGTCGCGCTCGTCCGTAATCCTGACGTCCTGGCCGAGGTCGCCACGCACCGGGCCCGGCCGGGGCAGCTCGTCGTCGGTTTCGCCGCCGAGACCGACGACGTCCTCGCCAACGGCCGCGAGAAGCTCCGCCGTAAGGGCTGTGATCTCCTCGTCGTGAACGAGGTGGGGGAGCGCAAGACCTTCGGGTCCGAGGAGAACGAGGCGGTCGTGCTCGGCGCCGACGGCGGCGAGACCGCGGTGCCGTACGGGCCGAAGGAGGCCCTCGCCGACACGGTATGGGACCTGGTGGCGGCGCGTTTCGGTTAGATTGCGTAGGTGCCGCCCCGGTGGGAAGAAATCAGCCACAACCGGCCATGTCTCGCGCTCCGGAGGAGGGATTGTCGTAATGCTGTCAACAGTGCCGCAGATCACAGACCTCCCAAGGGGCGAGACGCGTGACCCGATCACCGGAAGCGACCGATAAACTGGTCGACGGAATGTGCCGGGCGCAGCTCCCGGAGTTCCATCAATGATCAGCCAGCAGCCGCTGCAACCCCAGGGAGCGATGTGTCCCGCCGTCTCTTCACCTCGGAGTCCGTCACCGAGGGCCACCCCGACAAGATCGCTGACCAGATCAGCGACACGATTCTCGACGCGCTCCTGCGTGAGGACCCTTCCTCGCGCGTCGCCGTCGAGACCTTGATCACCACTGGTCTGGTGCATGTCGCGGGTGAGGTCACGACCAAGGCCTACGCCGACATCCCCAACCTTGTGCGCAACAAGGTCCTGGAGATCGGCTACGACTCCTCCAAGAAGGGCTTCGACGGAGCCTCCTGCGGCGTCTCGGTGTCCATCGGTGCGCAGTCCCCGGACATCGCCCAGGGTGTCGACACCGCGTACGAGAAGCGTGTCGAAGGCGATGAGGACGAGCTCGACAAGCAGGGCGCGGGCGACCAGGGGCTGATGTTCGGCTACGCCTGTGACGAGACGCCCGAGCTGATGCCTCTGCCGATCCACCTCGCGCACCGGCTCTCGCGCCGGCTGTCCGAGGTCCGCAAGAACGGGACCATCCCGTACCTGCGCCCCGACGGCAAGACCCAGGTCACCATCGAGTACGACGGCGACAAGGCCGTCCGCCTCGACACGGTCGTCGTCTCCTCGCAGCACGCCTCCGACATCGATCTGGACTCGCTGCTCGCGCCCGACATCCGCGAGTTCGTCGTCGAGCACGTCCTGGCCCAGCTCATCGAGGACGGCATCAAGCTGGACACCGCGGGCTACCGTCTGCTGGTGAACCCGACCGGCCGTTTCGAGATCGGCGGTCCGATGGGTGACGCCGGCCTCACCGGCCGCAAGATCATCATCGACACCTACGGCGGCATGGCCCGCCACGGCGGCGGCGCTTTCTCCG